>CALZMA010000064.1 GCA_945788445.1 uncultured Bacteroidales bacterium
TCAATCCTAATAAATGAGGATTTTCAAGGAAATAATTGGCTTCTCATGGATTTTGCCTACTTTTGTGGAAAACTTATCCTTAAAAGTGCGTTTTCTCGCCAAGCCCAAGTGAGCAAGCTCCCTTGGGTCTTTTGGCTTAACGAAAACGTTCTTTAAAAAGTGCGTTTTCTCCCCCGCCGGGCGCGTGGCGTGCTCAGGGCACGGGGTCGTAGCCGCTGCCTCCCCAGGGGTGGCAGCGCAGGATGCGGCGCAGGGCCAGCCAACTGCCCTTCAGCGCGCCGTGTTTCTGCAACGCCTCGATGGCGTAGGCAGAACAGGTGGGCGTGAAGCGGCAACAGGGGGGAAAGAGGGGGGAAATGAACCGCCGGTAGAAAAGGATGGGGAGTAGGAGTAGACGTACCATGGAGGGGAAGCTGCGACTGACACGGCGCAGGGAAAAAGGGAATGGAGTGGAGTCTGTGGGAAGGGACAGTTACCGGGCTACGCCGTTGCAGCGGGGGACGGTGCGGGCCCGGGGCGTACGGTTCCCGGTAATCTTGGGCCTCATGCCCGGCCGTCCTTCGCGATGCGCTCCGCCATGTGCTGCAAGAGGGTGTGCATACGGCCGAAGACCTGGTCCTGGGCCACGGTGCGGCCGTGGAGCCAAACGAAGGCCACGTGGAGGGCCTGGCCGTCCGGAACCGCGGGGAGGAGAAGGTGCTTCTGGAGGCGGTAGGCTTCGCGGAGCTGGCGCTTGGCACGGTTGCGGTCTACGGCGTGGCGGAGACGGCGCTTGGAAACGCTGAGGAGCACCTGGATGCGCGGACCGCTGCCGCCGTAGGGGACGAGGCGGAAGGTGGCGCGCAGGGGGAAGACGGTCTGGGAGACACTGCCGGGACCGAAAAGGGCCTCGACATCGCTGCGCAGGCAGAGGTGTTCGGCTTTGGGGAAGGTGAAGGTTTTCATGTGCGGAATGGATGCGGCAAGTGGATGGGAAAGGAATGGACGGGGAGCGCCGTAGCCTTTGCCCGGAAAAGAAAAAGGCCCGAGGAGAACCTCGGGCTATGGTGCTGTGGGGCACGCGGCCCTCGGGATGTCTGCCGTTCGCTGCCTCGCCGCCTCCAGGGGGACGGAGCTTCGGGCGGGACCGGCCAGTTCGTTATTTGTTCTCCGCTTCGAGATACATCTCGATGGCGGCGGTCATGGAGCGGGCCTGCTCGGTGGGGGCGGAGAGGTCGCAGCGCAGGCCGGCTTCCTCGATGGCCTTGAGCGTGGCCGGGCCGAAGCAGGCGAGGCGCGTGTTGCCCTGCTGGAAGTCGGGGAAGTTCTTCAGCAACGACTCTACGCCGGCGGGCGTGAAGAGGACCACCATGTCGTAGTCGAAGGGCTTGTCGGCGGGATAGGGGTTGCTCACCGTGCGGTACATGACGCACTCCTTGTGCTTGAGCTTCTTGGCATCGAGCATCTGGGCCACGTCGTCGTTGTGTACGTCGGAGAGGGGCACGAGGTACTTCTCGTTTTTGTGCTTCGCCATGATGGTGACCAGCTCGGGCATTTTCCCCGTGTCGCCCACAAAGACCTTGCGCTTGCGGTACTGGATGTATTTCTGGATATAGCGGGCCACGGTTTCGGAAATGCTGAAGTATTTCATGTCTTCGGGAAGCGCTACGCGCATTTCCTTGCAAAGCGTGAAGAAATAGTCGATGGCGTGGCGGGAATTGAAGACGATGGCCGAGTAGTCGAGGATTTGTATCTTCTGAGCGCGAAACTCCTTGGGGGTAAGACCTTCTATCTTGATGAAGGGGTGGAAGGTGAACTCGACATTGTACTTGGCTTCAATTTCGAAGTAGGGTGATTTATCGGATGTGGGTTTCGGCTGCGAAACAAGTATCTTCTTGATCATTACTACTTGGTGGCTCCGGCATTATGTAAGGCGGGGGCCCGCCTTGGGGTTGAACAATAGGTTACGTTTAGACTTGTGCTGGGGGTAAGGGGTGGCCCATACACACGAGGCGCCGCATCGGATTCAGAAGGGAACTTCGGGCTTGAGCAGGTTGCTTGCAAGAACCAGGGCGCGCAGCAAAAGATACTGCGGCACGATTTCAAGCGCGCAAAAGTACAAAAAAAGATGCACCAAGGCCAAGGGCGATTTGAAAAATATGCGTGCGCACTTGTACAGCAGGAACAATTTGTTTATTCCAAGTGTACAAACAAAGAGCAATAACAGCGTGGGATGGGAGAGGTTGAAGTAGACGACCAGCAGGGCGAGGGGCAGGAGGGAAAGCCCCAGGAGGAGTACGCTGAGGAGGTAGCTGCGCTTCCACGCCTGGGTCTGCTGCCGGGTGAAGAAGACGGTGTTGATGAAGTCGTAGAGGGATATTTTCACCCCATAGAAGAGCGCGGTGAGCCCCACGCCGACAGCCAACAGGAGGTGGGGCGTGGCTTGCTCGAAAAGCTGCGGAAGGCGCTCCTGCACAAAGTCCACGAAAAGGATGCCCACAACGAAACAGGTCTGGAAGACCAGGAAGAGCTGCCCTTGCAACTCGCTCTCGGTGCGCTCGGCCACGGGCTGGGACGACACGGGGGCGCGGAAGAAGTATTTCAGCTGCCCCATGAGGAAATGGTGGGAGCGGGAAATGACCCAGGCGACCAGCATGAAGCCGACCAGAAGGGCGGCGGCCACGAAATGGTCGTTCATGAACTGATAGGGCACGGGGTCGCCCGCCACGCCCTCGGGAACGGCGGCTACGGTGGGGACCGGCACGCCCATCAGGCTGTCTATCTCCCGGAGCAGGGCACTGGGGCGGAGAGGCATCAGGCCGTCGGCCCAGAGGTCGGGCAGTTCGGTAGCCGCGGCGGGATCGGACGGCAGGCTGGCGACGAGGGTCTCAAAGGGACCTTCGGCGGCGGCAAGGCTGTCGGGGACGGCGGAAAGGCTGTCGGGGACGGCGGCGGAAGGGGAAGGGATGACGGGCATCGTGGAAGAGGCGTTTGGAGAAACGGTAAGGAGTTAGAGAGCGGCAAACTTGCGCACGGAGGCATCCCAGAGGGGCGTGGTGGCGGCGAGGCGGAGGGCCTCGGCGGGCGTGCCGGCCACTTGCCAGATGGCTGCGTGGACGGGGCGCATGAAGTGCTGGTCGAGGGCACTCTGGAGCTGCGCGAGGAGCGGGTTGAAGTAGCCTCCGGTGTTGAGCACGACGATGGGCTTCAGGTAGAGCCCGAGCTGTTTCCACGTGATGATTTCGAGCAGCTCCTCGAGGGTGCCTACGCCTCCGGGCAGGGCGATGCAGGCATCGCTCTCGGCGGCCATGCGCTGTTTGCGGCTGTGCATGTCGGGGGTGACGATGAGGCGCGTCATTCCGCGGTGTTGCCAGTCTTGCTCAATCATGAATTGGGGAATGACGCCGACGGCTTCCCCGCCCGCTTCGAGGCAGGCGTTGGCCGTGGCGGCCATCAGTCCCGTGCGCCCCGCCCCATTGACGAGTACGTGGCCCGCTTCGGCCATGAGCTGGCCGAGCTGGCGCGCTGCCTCGACAAAGGGGGCGGGGGCCTGGCCGCTGGAGGCGGCATAGACGGTGATGGTCATGAACGGGATGGATGAGGTTGGACAAATGAGGGGACTACGCGAGACCAAACTCCTTGCGGATCATGTCCACTTTGTTGAGCTTTTCCCAGGTGAAGAGTTCCACGCTCACTTTCTTGTCGGGCATGCCCATGCTGCGGAAGGTCTTCACCACGGTGCGGGGCTGGCGGCCCATGTGGCCGTAGCGGGCGGTTTCTTCGTAGATGGGGTGGCGCAGTTCGAGGTCACGCTCGATGGCGGCGGGCCGCAGGTCGAAGAGGCGCTGGATGCGCTGGGCGATTTCGCCGTCGCTGAGGGCCACGTGGCTGCGGCCGTAGGTGTTGACGAAGACCGAGAGAGGCCGGGCCACACCGATGGCATAGCTGAGCTGTACGAGCATTTCGTCGGCCACGCCTGCGGCCACCATGTTCTTGGCAATGTGTCGCGCTGCGTAGGCAGCCGAGCGGTCCACCTTCGAGGGGTCCTTGCCCGAGAAGGCACCGCCGCCGTGCGCGCCCATGCCGCCGTAGGTGTCGACGATGATTTTGCGGCCTGTGAGGCCCGTGTCGCCGTGGGGGCCACCGATGACGAACTTGCCCGTGGGGTTGACGAAGTACTTGATGCCGCCCTGCTCGAAGAGCTGGAGGATTTCGGGCGTATTGACTTTCTCGCGGAGCAGGCGGGGGATGAGGATTTCCTCTACGTCGCGGCGGATCTGGGCGAGCATGAGGCGGTCGGCCTCATCCTGCGAGCCGGCTTCTTCGGCGGTGATGAATTCGTCGTGCTGGGTGCTGACGACGATGGTGTCGATGCGCCGGGCCACGTGGTTGTCGTCGTATTCGACAGTCACCTGGCTCTTGGAGTCGGGACGGAGGTAGGTCATCTCCTTGCCTTCGCGGCGGATGTCGGCGAGGACCTTGACGATTTCGTGGGCCAGGGCGAGGGGAAGGGGCATGAAGGTGTCGGTCTCGTTGTTGGCGTAGCCGAACATCATGCCTTGGTCGCCGGCTCCCTGGGCCATGGGGTCGGTGTCGTCCTTGCGGTCCACGCCGCGGTTGATGTCGCAGCTTTGCTCGTGGATGGCGCTGAAGATGCCGCAGCTCTCCGCCTCGAACTTATAGTCGGCCTTGGTGTAGCCGATGCGGGCGATGGTGCGTCGCACCACGTCCTGCAGGTCGACGTAGGCCTCCGACTTCACTTCGCCGGCCACGACCACCTGTCCAGTGGTGACGAGGGTTTCGCAGGCAACCTTGGAGTTGGGGTCGTAGGCGAGGAACTGGTCGAGCACAGCGTCGGAGATTTGGTCGGCCACCTTGTCGGGATGGCCCTCGGAAACGGATTCGGATGTAAACAAGTATCCCATAACTTTTAGAAATAAAGAAGAATAAAAAATGATGCCTGCTTTCGCCGTGGCGGCAGAAAACAGGCAGAGTGGGATTCGGCTTTTGAGTGTCGCAGATGCAGCCCGGCCAGGTGGCGCAAGGGAAGTCCCGCCAGCGCAGCCAGTTTTAGCATTATTTTTGAGAGGTTGCAAGCAGCCAAATCTGTCCTCTGTCGATTTCGGCTGCAAAATTAGATGTTTATTGCGAAGCGGCCAAGCGCGGGGCTGGCTTTTAGCGATGGAGGCGCCGCCTGGGGCCGCTATAAATTGGCGAGTTCCCGCCCAATGCTCTTCAACTCGCTCAATATCAACGCCTCCCGTTCTTTGGAAGGCTTTTTCAGTCCGCTGATATACTGGGCCATCAGGCTCTGACTTATATTGAGCCGCCCGGCAACGGCGGCAGCGTTTAATTCTGGGTGAGACAAGAACACGAGCGCAATGCCTTGGGGCTCGCGGTCGTCATACCCAAAGCTTTCAAACGAAATATCTTCGTCCAGGTGATACCAGTGTATCCCCTCGTCGTCCATTTCGTAGTCATTGCGCTGTGCCTCGGAAGCCGCACGCAGCTTTCTGTACCACAAAAGAGACTGCCAAACGCTCTCGCCTTTATCCGTCAGACCATAGATGCGGTCTCCTTCAAACCAAATTTTCGTCAGCTTCATACCTATTCCTCCTCTTCTGTTGTTGAACTACCGAAATATTCATTCCACTTCGAAATGGCAAGCTCTTTGTTTTCTTCGAGCACCATCTCTGCGCATTTCACATCCTTCAGCTTCATACCTTTGTTGTACACAAGTACGATGGCATCGGAAAGTATCTCAAATTTTGCCTTACCTTCAGCACTTTTTACATGAACATGAATAGGTTCTTAAAAGTGCGTTTTCTCGCCAAGCCCAAGTGAGCAAGCTCCCTTGGGTCTTTTGGCTTAACGAAAACGTTCATGTTCGCGCGAGTAGAAGAAAAAGCGCAAACCAAATATTCTTAAAATCTCCGGCATGAGAAAAGTGTTTATATCTTGACGAAGCAAACTTAGGAAATAAAATTGCAACGCACAAAACATTTACAAAATATTTGGCGCGCTTAGAGCAGATTACAAAGCTATGCGCTGCATGCCGCTCAACTTTTTCACCTTTCTCTTTGCCATTCTCCTCTCATACATTACTTTTGC
>CALZMA010000065.1 GCA_945788445.1 uncultured Bacteroidales bacterium
ATGCGCGCCTACTACCGCAACCGCAATGCCCAGGAGTTTGAAGCCAAGGGCAAGGAGCGTTTCGACTTCACCGACATGAAGTTTGACCTCGGACCGATGAACAAAATCTTCGGCCCGGGCGGCGTGCGCGTGAAGACCCAGGGCTCGGCCGAACTCAAGGTCGGTGCGAACACCCGCGTCACCGACAACCCCAGCCTCAGCGAGCGCAACCGCAAGGTCTTCGGCTTTGATTTCAACGAGAAAATCAACCTGAGCCTCAACGGAAAAGTGGGGGATAAGGTAAACATGGACTTTACCTACAATTCCGAGGCCACTTTCGACTTCGACGCGCAGAACCTGAAGCTCCGCTACGAGGGCAAGGAAGACGAAATCATCAAGCTCATTGAGGCGGGCAACGTGAGTATGCCCACGCAGTCGTCCCTCATCCGCGGTGCCACCTCCCTCTTCGGCGTGCGCACCGACATGCAGTTTGGCAAACTCAAGCTGAGCACCGTGGTGGCCCAGAAGAAATCGGCCTCCTCGCAGGTGAGCAGCAAGGGTGGGGCACAGCTGTCGAGCTATGAGTTCTCGGCCGATGCCTACGACGAGAACCGCCACTTCTTCCTCGCCCACTTCTTCCGCGACCACTACGACGACAACATGCGCCAGCTCCCGACCATCGCTTCGGGCATCACCATCAACCGCGTGGAAATCTGGGTGACCAACAAGACCGGTGCCACCACCGACACCCGCAACCTCGTGGCCTTCGCCGACCTTGCCGAATTTGACCACATCGGCAACCCCCAGTGGGCCGCCACAGGAGATGAAAATCCCAACAACAACGCCAACACGCTCTACGCCTCGCTCAACGCCGAACTGACCGGCGCGCGCGACGTTTCGTCCGCCACGCAGGTGCTCGACGGTGCCGGGCTGACGGGTGGGGTAGACTACGAAAAACTCGAGTCGGCCCGCAAGCTCTCTTCCTCGGAATACACGCTCAACTCCGCACTGGGCTATGTGTCGCTGAAGCAGACCCTCCAGACTGACCAGGTGCTGGCCGTAGCCTACGAATACACCTACCGCGGACAGACCTACCAGGTCGGCGAGTTCTCCTCCGACCGCAAGGACACCAAGGAAGTGCTCTTCGTGAAGGCGCTGAAGAATACGGCCTGCACGCCGCAGATGAGTAACTGGCACTTGATGATGCGCAACGTCTATGCCCTCGGTGCCACCTCCGTGCAGAAAGACAAGTTCAAGCTCGACATCAAAATCCTCTCCGACACCACGGGCGTGTACCTCTCCTACCTGCCCGAACCGGCCCTGAAGAGCCAGCGCCTCCTCACGCTCCTCGGCCTCGACCGACTCAATAATAATAATAAGATAGGGGCGAACGGCTATTTCGACTACGTGGAGGGCTACACCATCGACCCCCAGAGCGGCCGCGTCTATTTCCCCACCGTCGAGCCCTTCGGCAAGGGCCTGGCCAAGGCCATCGGCAGCGAGGCCGTGGCAGAGAAATACGTTTTCCAGGAACTCTACGACTCTACGCGCACCATTGCCCGGCAGATTGCAGAGAAGAACAAATACGTGATTACGGGTGAGTACAAGGCTTCCCGAAACGACGAAATCCAGCTCGGGGCGACCAACATTCCCCGCGGTTCCGTAGTCGTTACCGCCGGCGGACAGACCCTCATGGAAGGTTCCGACTACACGGTCGACTACTACGGCGGCGTGGTGAGAATACTCAACAAGAGTGTGCTCGATGCCGGCACGCCCGTGAATGTCTCCTTGGAGAGCAACACCAACTACGGAATGGAGCGGAAGAACATGTTCGGCATGAGCTTCACCTACGACTTCAGCAAGGACTTCCAGTTCGGCGGTACGTTCATGCACCTCGGCGAGAAGCCTTTGGTCAATAAGGTGTCGATGGGCAGCGAACCGCTCAACAATACCCTCTGGGGTCTCAACGTGTCGTGGAAGAAGCAGAGCCAGCTCCTCACCGACTGGCTCGACAAGCTCCCCCTGCTCCATTGCACTGCCCCCTCCAACATCAACTTCACCGCCGAGTTCGCCCAGCTCGTGGCGGGCCAGAGCGGCAACCTCCAGGGCAACGCCTCCTACATCGACGACTTCGAAAACTCCAAGAGCGAGATAGACATTTCCAATCCGAAAGAGTGGAACCTCTGCAGTGTGCCCTCCATGTTCGCGGAGAGCCGTCTCAGCGGCGACGTGCGCTACGGCTACAACCGTGCGCTGCTCGCCTGGTACTACATCGACCCCCTCTTCACCCGCCGTTCCTCGAGCCTCACGCCGGGCCATATCAAGGGCGACCTCAAGCAGCTTTCCGACCCCGACGTGCGCGAGGTGTACAAGAGCGAGCTGTTCCCGAACAAGAGCGTAAACATGCAGGAGTCCAACACCCTCAGCGTGCTCAACCTCGCCTACTATCCCAACGAGCGCGGCCCCTACAACCTCGACCCCTCGCTCAACGCCGACGGCAAGCTCCTCAACCCCGAGAAGCGCTGGGGCGGCATGATGCGCAAGCTCGACATCTCCGACTTCGAAACGGCCAACATCGAGTATATCGAGTTCTGGATGCTCGACCCCTTCATCAAGGCGCGCGACGAAGGACGCACCTTCAGCGGCGACCTCTATTTCAACCTCGGCGAAATCAGCGAGGACATCCTCAAGGACGGAAAGAAGTTCTTCGAGAGCGGACTCCCCGTGGATGAAGACCCCTCGCAGTATGCAGAGACTGTATGGGGACGCGTGCCCACGCAGAACACCGTGACCTACGCCTTCAATACCGCCAGCGGCTCGCGTTCGAAGCAGGACGTGGGTTTCAACGGACTCACCTCCGAGCAGGAACGCACCTATCCCGCCTACGCCGAATTCCTCAACGCCGTGCAGCCGAAGGTGCGCCCCGAAGTCTACGACTCCCTCCTCCTGTCCCCCTCGGCCGACAAGTACCACTACTTCCGCGGCACCGACTACGACCAGGCGCAGCGCTCCATCCTCGACCGCTACAAGTACATCAACAACCCCAACGGCAACTCCGTCGATGCCGACAGTTCGCCCGAGTCCTACAGCACAGCCTACAAAACCCAGCCCGACGTGGAGGACATCAACCAGGACTTCACGCTCAACGAGTATGAGAAGTACTACGAATACCGCGTGAAAATCGACGAAGATGCCATGCAGGTAGGGCAGAACTACATCGTGGACAAGCGCGTGGCCAGCCAGAAGACCCGCGACGGCAAGGTCCGCGACTACACCTGGTACCTCTTCCGCATCCCCGTTGACCAGTACCTCCGCCGCCAAGGCACCATATCCGACTTCTCCTCCATCCGCTTCATGCGCATGTTCCTCACCGGCTTCAGCGAGCCCGTGGTGCTGCGCCTCGCCACCCTCAACCTTGTCCATGGCGAATGGCGCGCCTACGAGCAGGCCCTCTATCAGGGCAAGGCCCCCGAAACGAGCGGCATTCTCGAAGTGAGTGCCGTGAACTTCGAGGAGAACAACGAGAAGGAGCCCGTCAACTACATCCTCCCCCCGGGCGTGAGCCGCGTGGTAGCCCCCGGCCAGTCGCAGCTTCTGCAGGACGACGAGCAGTCGTTGGCCCTCACCGTCAAGCAACTGGCATCGGGCGATGCGCGAGCCGTGTACAAGAACACTTCGCTCGACCTCCGCCGCTACCGCCACCTCCAGATGTTTGCCCACGCCAACTCGCTCATGGGCGAAACGCCCGTCGAGGACGGCCAGGTATCGCTCTTCGTGCGCCTCGGCTCCGACTACAAGAGCAACTTCTACGAGTACGAAGTCCCCCTTACCATCACCCCAGCCAAGAAGTACGCTGACAACACCGCCAGCGCAAAAATCGTGTGGCCCGCCGAAAACATGGTCGACGTGGACCTCAGCCGCCTCACCGACGTGAAGCGCAACCGCAACCTCCAGAAGTCGCTCGGCCTCACGACCTACGCACAGCTCTACTCCGAATACGACCCCGACCGCCCCGCCAACAAAATCAGCATCGTGGGCAATCCCTCGCTCGGCGAAGTACGCACCATCATGATCGGTGTGCGCAACAACTCCCGCACCGTGCAGAACGTGGAAGTCTGGGCCAACGAGCTCCGCCTCCAGCAGTTCACCAACAAGGGCGGCTGGGCGGCCCGTTCGCAGCTCAACCTCCAGCTCTCCGACGTGGCCACCGTCAACCTCACGGGCCACGTGGAGACGGAAGGCTTCGGTGGCCTTGAGGAAACAGTGAGCCAGCGCCGCAACGACAACCTTCTCGAATACTCTGTCACCACGCAGGTGCAGGCCGGCAAGTTCCTCCCCGAGAAGGCCAAGCTCAATGCCCCCATCTACTACTCTTACAGCCGCCAGCGCACCTCGCCCCGCTACAACCCGCTCGACACCGACATGGAGCTCGACGAGGCCCTCAACGGACTGGCCACCAAGCACGAGAAAGACTCGCTGAAGAACATTGCCGAAAAGGTGGTGGTAAACAAGAACTTCAGCGTTTCCGGCGTGCGCTTCAACATAGCGACGAAGCGCCACCCGATGCCCTACGACCCCGCCAACTTTACCTTCGGCTACGCCTATTCCATCCGCCACACCACGGGTGAGACCACCGCCTGGGAGAAAGACCAGTCGTGGAAGTACTCCTTCAACTACTCCTGGTCGCCCAACTTCAAGCCCTTCGAGCCCTTCGGCAAGATGAAGAGCAAGTCGAAGTGGCTGAAGATTGTGAAAGACCAGAGTTTCAACTACCTGCCGCAAAACATTTCCTTCAACTCCGACATCACGCGTTCCTACTACGAGCTTCAGGAGCGCGACATGGAGCAGCTCGACAACACCACGCTCCCCCTGAGCTGGAGCAGCGACTTCCTCTGGAACCGCAGCTTCCAGTTGCGCTGGGACTTCACGAAAACCATCCACGCGAACTTCTCCTCGGGCACGAACGCCGAAATCGAGCAGCCCTACACCGCCGTGAACAAGGAACTCTACCCCGACCGCTACGCGGCCTGGAAGGACTCTGTCTGGAACAGCATCCGCCACCTCGGACGCCCCCTCACGTACCAGCAGAATTTCGACCTCACCTGGAAGGTGCCCATCAACAAGATACCCGCCTTCGACTGGATAACCACCGACCTCGCCTACAACGCCACCTACAACTGGGCACGCGGCACGGAGCTCGCCAACGGCACCTCGATGGGCAACACCATTTCCAACTCGAGAAACATCACCGCCAACGGGCGCCTCAACCTCGTCACGCTCTACAACCACGTACCCTTCCTCAAGGCGGTGAACAAGAAGTACGAAACCGCTCCCAAGGACAAGAAGAACGCTGCGGCCGACGACAAGAAGAAAAACTTCGAGAAAGAAATCGTGCTCAAGGCCGACACCACCCAGGTGCTCCAGCACAACCAGCGCTCCAAGCAGCTGCGCGTGGTGGCCCTCCGTCCCGACGGTTCGCGCTACCCCCTGCGCTACAAGGTGCTGGACAACAACAAAATCTGCATCCTCTCGCAGGACACTGCCCGCCTCAAAGTCATCGTCTCGCCCAAGAAGCGCCTCGAAGACCAAGGCTGGTACAAGGGCGTGCAGCTTGGTTCGCGTTTCCTCATGATGGTGCGCAACGTCAGCCTCACCTATTCCAACAAGTCCAACCTCAACCTTCCCGGCTTCATGCCCGAGATAGGCGACGTGTTCGGCCAGACCAACGGCGCGGCCGGCATGGCCCCGGGCCTCGACTTCGCCTTCGGTCTCGCCGGTGAAAGCTACATCCGCCGTGCGGCAGACCGCGGCTGGCTGCTCATGACCGACAGCATCATCACCCCCGCCACGGCCAGCCGTACCGAAGCCTTGCAGCTGAAAATGACGCTCGAGCCCTTCCGCGATGTGAAGATTGACCTCAGTGCCTCGCGCAACCGCAACTTCAACCGCAGCATCCAGTACATGTTCGACGGCATGCCCACCACCGAGAGCGGCTCGTTCAACATGACCACCATCTCCATCGCCTCCGCCTTCGAAGG
>CALZMA010000066.1 GCA_945788445.1 uncultured Bacteroidales bacterium
TTCACTTCCATAAGCGCTTAGTTTTCTGTTTTAGGAGGCAATACTACGAAGAAAACCCGAAAATTCCAAGCCATCACCACTTTTTCACAAGAATTTCACCTTCAGCACAAATCAGGATTTTATCCCCAATGCGGACTACTTCGCGGGCTTGTCCGAGAGCGTGAAGCGGAGGGGGAGGCCCGAGGTAAGCGTGGCATGGTCAATGAACAGGCGCTTCCAGGGACGCGACCCCAAGCGGACACTGCGGATGTAGCAGAGCGAGTCGGGCGAATCCGCCGCGGAAGCCGTGGCGGGCTGGGCCTCAATGACCAGACTGTCTGCCGCATAATAGTCGGGGTGCAGACGGATGGAAACTCGGGAAAAGACGGGAGAAGTCAGCACATACTCGGGCCGCCCGGGGCAGTAAGGATAGAAACCCAGCATGGAATAGATGGCCCAGGCAGAGAGCGTCCCCGTGTCCTCGTTCCCGGGCAGCCCCGCGGGCTGGTCGGTATAGTATTGGCGAAGGAGCTGGCGGGTGAGCTGCTGCGTGCGGTGCGCCTCGCGAGGGAAGAAGCTGAAAAGGTAGGGATAGCCGAGGTCCGGTTCGTTGGTGGGGTCGAAGAGCCCTTCATCGAAGACACGCTGCAGTTTGTCCACAAAAGCCCGCTCGCCGCCCATGAGGCGCGCCAGACCCTGCACATCGTAAGGCACGGCAAAGGTATAGTTCCAAGCCGACCCCTCGTGGAAGCCCGGACAGGGCGCAAAGTTCTCTCCCTGCCGCGGGTCGAAGGGCGAGAGGAAACGGCCGTCGGGCAGGAGCGGCCGCAGCGTGCCGCTCTCGGCACTATAGTAGCGGCGGTAATGGCGGGCGCAGCGGGCGAAATAGTCTGCATCGGCCGTGTGGCCCAGGGCCGCGGCAAACTGCGAGAGGGCAAAGTCGGCCTGCATATATTCCAGCGCATGGCTCACGCTGTTGTCGAAGTCGGCGCGAAGAGGCACGAAGCCCAGGTCCCGGTAGTCATCGTTGTCAGGCCGGAGCAGGCTCTCCCCTCCCCTTTCCATCGCAGCCTCGCGCAAGGCCCGGTAAGCCAGCTCCACATCGAACGAACGCACCCCTCGGAGCCAGGTGTCGGCCACCATGCAGAGCGCCGGATCACCCTCCATCGTACGCGTTTCGCGGCTGTAAAGTTCCCAACGGGGCAGGCGGCCTCCCTCGCGGTACATCCCGAGAAGCGAACGCACCATATCGGCCTGCCGTTCGGGAAAGAGCAGACAAAGCAAAGGATGCACCGTGCGGTAAGTGTCCCAGAGGGAAAAAACCGTGTAGCGGTTGCGGTCGGTATGGCCCACCGAGTCGGTCTCGTAGGCGGGATAGCGTCCGTCCACATCCTGGAGCACATTGGGATGAACAAGCAGGTGGTAGAGGGCCGTATAGAAAACGGTGCGCTGCTCCTTCGTGCCCCCCTCCACGCGGATGCGACCGAGGTCGTCCTCCCAGCGCCGGCGGGCCTCTGTGCGGAGTTCGTCGAAGGTGCGCCGTCCCTGTTCAGCCTCGAGGTTGCGGCGGGCCCCCTCAATGTCCACCAGACTCACCCCGATGCTGACCTCCACGGCCTCGCCTTCGGCCGCACGGAACGAATACCACGCCCCGATATCGTCGCCCGAAAGTTCGCGGCGGTATTGGCTGTAAATCTTGTAGCGCCCGTTGTCGGCATCCCACTGCCCCGCTACGCCCGCCTTCGGCCGCTGCCATTTCCAGTAGCCCGAACGCCCCTCCGTGCGGTGGATGCGCACCACGAAATAGAGGGGAAAAACAGCTTGGCGGGCATCGTAGCAGAACGTGCCCATGAGTTTCACGCCCTCGAGTTCGTTCGGCCCCGTCCAGCGCGCGGTAGCCCCCGTCTCGTTCGTCAGCCCCTGTCCGAGGTTGAGCAACAGGTGGGCCTGCCCCGCGGGGAAGGTAAAGCGGGCGCGGGCGGTGCGCGGCGTAGCCGTCACTTCCGTGCGGATGCCGTATTTGAGCAAGCGGTTGGCGTAGTAGCCCGGCTGCGCCACCTCGTCGGTATAGGCCGAACCGTAGCGGCGGATGTCCACCTCCAGGCTGTCGCCCAGTGTGGGCATGAGGAGGAGGGAACCCAAGTCGGGACAGCCCACACCGCTGAGGTTCACGTGGGAATAGCCCGCGAAATAGGCGTTGCGGTGGTCGTAGGGGGTGGAACACCACTGGCGGTCCTGGTTGAAGGGATTTTCCTCCACGCCGACCACGTTGTAGGGCACCGCGCTCATCAGCCCGTGGGGGCAGACTGCACCGGGATTGCAGGTGCCGTAGGCTGTCGTGCCGATGAAGGGATTGACGCTCTCGAAGGGCGACTGCGCAGCCAGCCCGAGGACGCAGCGGGCAGCGAGGAAGAAGGCGAGGAGGCGCCAGACGGAACTTTCTTTCGGGAAAAGGCTTTTCATGGAGAGGAAAGAGGGAAAAGGCAAATGGCGTAGTTCCAAAACCACAGACTTTTGCCGTCTGTCGCTTTAAAACTACGCCAGTGTGGGATTTCTACGTGGAAAGGAATTGGGAGCGGCCTACGCGTCGATATTGGCGTTGAGCGCGTTCTTTTCGATAAACTCGCGGCGCGGGCCTACATCGTCGCCCATGAGCATGGAGAAAATGTAGTCAGCTTCGGCCGCATTCTCCAGGGTCACCTGCTTGAGCAGGCGGGTTTCGGGGCACATGGTGGTTTCCCAGAGCTGGTCGGGGTTCATTTCACCGAGACCTTTGTAGCGCTGCGTCTTGATGCTGTCCTCCGAACCGTCGCCGTACTTGTCCATGAAAATCTGACGGTCTCGGTCGGTGTAGCAGTACTCTTCCACCTTACCCTTGGAGCAGCGGTAGAGCGGCGGCATGGCGATGTAGAGATAGCCGTCCTGGATAACCTGCGGCATGTAGCGGTAGAAGAGGGTCATGATGAGGGTGGCAATGTGCTGGCCGTCCACGTCGGCATCGGCCATGATGATGACCTTGTGGTAGCGGAGCTTGTCGAGGTTAGCCTCCTTCGAGTCCTCGCCGAGTCCGAAGCGGATGCCGAGGGCCTGGATAATGTTGTTCACCTCGTCGCTCTCGAAAGCCTTGTGCCACATGGCTTTCTCCACGTTGAGGATTTTGCCTCGGAGGGGCAGGATGGCCTGCGTGGCGCGGCTGCGTCCCTGCTTGGCCGAACCGCCGGCCGAGTCACCCTCCACGAGGAAGAGTTCGCAGGCCGCAGGGTCCTTCGAGGAACAGTCGGCAAGCTTGCCCGGCAGGCCGCCGCCCGAGAGCGGACTCTTGCGCTGCACGCTTTCGCGGGCCTTGCGGGCGGCCACGCGGGCCGTAGCGGCCAAAATCACCTTGTCCACGATGAGTTTGGCCTCCTTCGGGTGCTCTTCGAGGTAGTAGCTGAGGGCCTCGCCCACGGCCTGGTTCACGGCACCGGCCACTTCGCTGTTGCCGAGCTTCGTCTTCGTCTGGCCCTCAAACTGAGGTTCGGCCACCTTCACGGAGATGACGGCCGTGAGTCCCTCGCGGAAGTCTTCGCCCGTAATCTCCACCTTGGCCTTCTCGAGCTGCTTCGAGGCAGTCTCTTCGGCATATTTCTTCAACACGCGGGTCACGGCGGAGCGGAAGCCCACGAGGTGCGTACCGCCCTCGATGGTGTTGATGTTGTTCACGTAGGAGTGGAGGTTCTCGCTGTAGGAAGTATTGTACATGATGGCCACCTCGATGGGCACACTGTTCTTCTCCGTGTTGATGTAAATCACGTCGTCGAAGAGATGCGTGCGGGAGGAGTCGATGTAGCGTACAAACTCGCGGAGGCCGAGGTCGGAGTGGAACACGTCCTGACGGGTGTTGCCCTCCTCGTCCTTGCGGAGGTCGTTGAGGGTAATGGTGATGCCTGCGTTGAGGAAGGCGAGCTCACGCATGCGGTTCGCGAGGATATCGTATTTGTAGGTAGTCGTCGTGAAGATGGTGGGGTCGGGCCAGAACTGCTGGCGCGTGCCGCGCAGGTCGGTCGTGCCCACCACGTCCACGCCCGTCTGGGGGTGGCCCTTGGCATACTCCTGGCGGTAGATTTTACCGTCGCGGAAGACCTGCGACACCATGCGGGTGGAGAGTGCGTTCACGCAGCTCACGCCGACGCCGTGGAGACCGCCGGACACCTTGTAGGAGCCTTTGTCGAACTTACCGCCGGCGTGGAGCACGGTCATGACCACTTCGAGGGCAGAACGGTGTTCTTTCGGGTGCATGTCCACGGGAATACCTCGGCCGTTGTCCTGCACTATGATGGAGTTGTCCTCACAGATGGTCACTTCGATGTGGGTACAATAGCCGGCCAAGGCTTCGTCGATGGAGTTGTCCACGGTTTCGTAGACCAGGTGGTGGAGTCCCTTTTCGCTGATGTCGCCGATGTACATAGCGGGGCGCTTTCTCACGGCTTCCAAGCCTTCGAGCACCTGGATGTTACTGGCACTGTAGCTACCCGTGCCGTTCTTCTCGATATCTTCCATTATGTTGTCTTGTTTTCTGCTTTTAGAGTATGCAAAAGTAGGCATTTTTTGTGAGATGGCCAATATTACTAAAAAAAACGCGCGCGGGCGTGCGCGGGGACGGGAGACGGGGCTTGGCGGGCCGGGACGTAAAAAAGGCCGCTCCCACGGTGGGGAGCGGCCCTATAAGGAGATAGAACGGTGAATTACTTCACGATGAACTTCTTACCGCCTACTACATAGATGCCTGCGGGCAGGCCCTTGAGTGCATTGACGGTCTTCACGTTCTTGCGTACAAGCTGTCCGTTGATGCTGTAAACGTTGCTGATAGCGGGGAGAACCACTACGTTAGCTTCGTTGATTTCATCGATAACAACCTTACCGAGGTCAATCATTTCGTCAGCCATAGCAGCGTCAGCCACGGGCATAGCCTGACCGATTACGCCGATGAAACCGCTGTTCGCACCGATAACGGTGTTCTTCGTAGCGGCTACGTTGCCGTTGTTGAAGTAAGCATAACCAGCGGGAACCGTGTCAACTTCGCAGAGCGTACCGGTGAGGCACTCGGTAACAACGGGTTCTGTTACGTACTCGATGTTGTGCGGAAGCGCTTCGCCATCACCGCCGAATACCAAGTTGAAGGCAGCACCATACTTGGGATTAGTGAAGGTTTCGTTGGCAAGGTGGATGAACGGAGTACCGGCAGGAATTTCGTCGAGTTCAACCAAAGCGAGCTGGTTGTCTGCCGTAACACCTGCTACGCCATAAGGCGTACCATCCATTACCCAGTCTACAGAAACGGGGAGGGTGATGATTTCATACTTGCCCGGAGTTGCAGGCCAGTAGTAAGTAGTAGTACTACTGAACTGGTCTTCAGCAACTTCTTCGAAGGTCCAGAATGCGTTCTTGTCAGTAGCGCTGTTCCAAACACCTACCTGACCACCAGCGTATGCGTTGAAGTGACCACCGTCCTTCACTACGAGCACGAACGAACCGGCCTTAGCGGGGAGTACTTCGATTTCGAACGGTTCCTTGCTCTGGGCAACAGCACCGTCGTTAGCGGCAACATACATACCCGTACCTACGTTGCGGATAACCATCTTGCCGGCTTCAGCCTTCTCTACGAACCAAGCGTACTTCAGGTTTTCAGTAGCAGATACCGTATCGTTGAGTTCAGTTACATCGAGACCTTCAGCTGCGCCTTCGGGACGAGTGAATGCGAGGTTCGTGTTGAGTGCATTGCTGGGAGAGTA
>CALZMA010000067.1 GCA_945788445.1 uncultured Bacteroidales bacterium
CCGCCGTTGTGCTGGCCGTAATCATCTCCAATTCCCTCAGCCTTTAGCCGGGGGGGGCTACCCCGCGGGAAAAATTACCCAAGCAGGCGGGGGAGCGTGCGGTTGTCATGCGTTCAACATGAAGGCCCGCAGGGCTGACCTTTAGCCCTTTGAGCCTTCTCGTTGAACGCTCGTCATCCAGAGAACGAATGACGGCTGGCTGTGAAGTTTTACCAATTCCGCCGACTGTTTTTCCAATCCCGCCGATTGAATTTTCAATCCCGCCGACTGAAATTTCAATCCCGCCGACTGTTTTTCCAATCCCGCCGATTGGTGAATGTGTCATGAAGGAAAGTGGTTTCAAGCGTTCAACGTGAGGCCCGAAGGGCTGACCTTAGCCCATAGCCCAGGCCGCAAGGCCTGGGTAGCCCAGAGGGTATCCGATGAGCCCCGTAGGGGCGGCAGCTCTATGCGAGTGGATAATGGTGCCGCCCTTATAGGGCTCATCGGATTGTCACCGGGCTAACCCAGGGCTTCACCCTGGGCTATGGGCTGAAGGTCAGCCCTGCGGGCCTCCGTGTTGAACGTTAGAATATGGGCGGGGATAGATACAGAGAGAGGCAGACACCCGCCGGTGCCTGCCTCTTCAAGCATGAAAAATGTTGTGTAAAGTGGTGCTCGTTAGAACGAATAGCCGAGAGCAATGTTGAAGCCCGTGGCAGCGTCGTCGCCGAACTTAAATTCAGGAGCCCAGTAGAAGAAACCGCCGCTGAGCATGAAATTCTTGTACGTAACGCTGAGGCGCGGGTTGATGATGCCGTCGAATTTCACCTTCTCGTTCCATTCGATTTTGCCCTTGCTGTTGATTTCTGCTTCGTCCTGCAGGCGGAGCGAGGGACCGGCAGCGAGGACGAGGTAGAGGCCGAGGTCGTCCTTCTTCGTGATCTCGAAGGTGTAGTTCAGAGCCAGATCGAAGTTGTAGTTGCCGTGACTCTCGAAGTTGCCGCGGATGTTAAATTCACCGCCGAAGCCGTTCGGGTTCAGGAAATAGTCAGAGATACCGTAGTTTTCACCGCCGTCGAAGCTGTAGAAAACAAGGTTGAACGCGGAAATCATGTTGTCTGCGCTGGCGTTAGTGCCCTGCGTCTTGTTCGGGGCGAGGCTTGCGAAGTTAATCTTTTCTGCGTTTGCGCTGAAAATCGTAGCTACAACCATCAGCACGGTAAGGAATGCTTTTCTCATAATGGTATAAATTAGGTTGTTAAGGAACTGTTGTTGCTTCGTTTTTGGGACGCGGGCAGAAGCCGCGGAGTGGGGCAGCGGTTCTTCAGGGGAAGAGATGGGATGTCCAACGCCGCAAATGTACAAACATTTTAATACGAACCAAGTAAAATCTCAATAAAATTATAAAATTTTCGGGTTAAGATGCTTTCTTTTTTCTTTTAGTGCTATATATGCTCATTCTGCGGCGACATTTCGGTCCTTACTCTCTTGCCCGTGAGGCTGCGCCGTGCGGAGAAGTGTCAGGGCTTGAAACGACAAAATAGCTACAGGCAATCCAAACGCGCCGCTTTCGGCCACTTTTGCGCTTTCGGCCTGCTGGTTTTCTTACGTTTTGCTTTTTAATTTCCCCAAAAAGCCTTCAAAATGCTGCGCGCCAAACGTCAAAGTGTGCAACCAGTGTAAAAAGATGTAGGAAAAACGCTTGTTATATATATTTATTTGTATTTTTGCGGCCCAAGGTCCTTCGTTTTCACCAATATTTAGTTTGGCGAGCGCAGGATTTCGCCCCGTTGCGGGGTGCCGGAAACTGCATACGACGCAACAGACTGACGACTAAACTGCGAGAGCCTCCCCTCCCGGAAGGCCAGCGGACAGGCGCTTAGCACCTGCTCCTTGACACACCCACATGGCGCGAGAGTGTAAGGCCCAGGCTGTAGGCTTTACGCCCCGCTTGTGTGTATCAACCTAAAAATGCAAAATGTTTAATTAAATGGTTATATTATGAACAAAAAGTTAGTGCTCTTCGGAGCCGGTGTGTTGCTTTCGGCAGCCACGGCTTCAGCGCAGACGCATGTAACGGGTAAGGTAACCGACTCCAACGGCCAGCCCCTCGCCGGTGCCACCATTCGCGTGAATGGCACCAAGATGGTGACTACGACCGACGTGAACGGTAACTTCAAGCTCAAGAACGTGCCCGCCGCCGCTAAGAAACTGGTGGTTTCCTACATCGGTATGGAACCGCAGACCGTGAGCGTTGCCGGCAATGTGCAGGTAGTCCTCAAGGACAACGAACTCGGCGAAGCCGTGGTAATCGGTTACGGTACGGCCCGTAAGGTCGGCACCGTGGTAGGTTCGGTGAAGAAGGTAGGCAGCGAGCAGGTTTCCGACAAGCCCGCCACCAACGTGGCCGACGCCCTCCAGGGTAAGGTAGCCGGTCTGCAGATTTTCTCCAACTCGGGCGATGCCGGCGAAATGGGCGACATGAGTATCCGCGTGCGTGGTGTGGGTTCACTCGGCGCGAGCAACTCTCCCCTCATCGTCATCGACGGTTCTCCCGCTTCCAGCTCGGCCCTCGCCATGCTGAACGACCGCGACATCGAGAGCATTACCACTTTGAAGGACGCTTCCGCCACTTCTATCTACGGTTCCCGTGCATCCAACGGTGTCATCTACGTGACCACCAAGCGTGGCCGCTCCGGCGAAAAGTCGCGCATCACGCTTTCGCAGCGTGTCGGCTTCAGCCAGCTCGCCAACGGCATCGGCAACCCGATGAACGCTGACGAACTCCTCCAGTTCCAGCTCGAGAACGGCATCATCCAGGCCGACAAGTACGAAGAGTACAAGCTCCACGGCGCCAACACCAACTGGCAGAAGTACTTCTTCGACAACGCCGCCCCGATGTACGCCACCGACTTCTCCCTCCAGGGTGGTTCGGGCTCGACCACGTACTTCGTTTCCGCTTCCTACAACAAGCAGAAGAGCCTTACCCGCGTGTCCCACTTCGACCGCTACACCCTCCGCACGAACCTCGACACGCGTCCGAAGGAATGGCTCACCTTCGGCATCAAGCAGAGCATTGCCTACACCGACCGCCGCTCCGACGAATGGACCAACACCGACACGCGCAACACGGCCAACTCCATGATTTCTTCCTACATGTACCCCGCCTACTGGGATCCGTACGACCCCGAGTACCGCAAGGACCACATGATCTACGGTGGTAACATGTATGACTCCCAGTATATGCAGAGCCTCCGCCCGAGCCAGACGAACGACATCGTCTACAGCGGCGTGGCCTATGCACAGATTACGCCCCTCAAGGGTCTCACCGTGAAGTCGCAGCTTGGTCTCTACGCCACCGACAGCCGTACGTCGCAGTATATGTACTCCTCCATGCCCGGTGCCACCAACGGCTGGGCCTACGAAGGTCACGGCCGCTCCTCGCAGTGGACCATCACCAACACGGCTGAGTACAAGTTCGACATCGCCAAGGTTCACCACTTCACCCTCCTCGCCGGACAGGAAGGCATCAAGTACGACTCCAAGTCATTCGGCATCCAGGGTACGGGTACGACCGACGACCGCCTGCCGACCCTCGGCAACGTGACCGAAGGCAAGGTTCCCTCGTACTCCAGCACGGCCAACCGCTACCTCTCCTTCTTCGGCCGCGTGGACTACAACTTGATGGACAAGTACTTCGCCAACTTCACCGTACGTAACGACCAGTGCTCCCGCTTCGGTGCCAAGAACCGTTCCGCCAACTTCTACAGCGGCGGTCTCATGTGGCGCGTGAGCGCAGAAAGCTTCATGGCCGAGA
This sequence comes from uncultured Bacteroidales bacterium, assembly GCA_945788445.1. Taxonomy (GTDB): domain Bacteria; phylum Bacteroidota; class Bacteroidia; order Bacteroidales; family Bacteroidaceae; genus Alloprevotella. Next base: position 3,800 of record CALZMA010000067.1, read on the forward strand.
CGCGCAACTGGTTGAGCGACCTCCAGCTCAAGTTCAGTATAGGTTCCACGGGTAACTCCGGTATCGGCGACTACGCCAGCCTCGGCCTCATCGGTACCACGCAGTACTTGGGCCAGAGCGGTTGGGGCCTTGCACAGCCCTCCAACGAAGAGCTCGGTTGGGAAACCCAGATCCAGACCAACATCGGTGTGATGGCCCGCTTCTTCGACCGCCTCAGCGTCGATGTGAACCTCTACCACAAGAAGACGAAGGACATGCTCCTCGGTGTGCCCCTTCCCACGACTACTGGCTTCGGCTCGCAGATGATGAACATCGGTTCGATGTCCAACAAGGGTATCGAAGTGGAACTCTCCTACGATGCTTACCGCAGCGAGAAGGGCTTCCTCTCCTTCTACGTGAACTACGCCTACAACACGAACCAGATTGACGAACTCTTCTACGGCTTGAAGGAATGGCCGATGAAGGACTACCTCGTCAGCTACATGGTAGGCCAGAGCCTCAACTACTACCTCCCCATCTACGCCGGCGTCGACAAGAAAGACGGTGCCCCGATGTGGTACAAGGTAGGCTACAAGGGTGACCCCGGTCACGAGTTCAACCCCGAAACCATGACGAAGCAGTACAGCGACGACCTCTACCAGGATACCGGCAAGAGCCGCTACACGCCCCACTCCGGCGGTTTCGGCCTCTCGGCCAGCTACTGGGGCTTCACGCTCAACGCTGACTTCTCCGTGATGCTCGGCAAGTACATGATCAACAACGACTACTTCTTCGCAGCATCCGCAGGCAACGCCCAGAACGGTTTCAACCAGGACCGCGACATGCTCAACATCTGGAAGAAGCCCGGCGACCTTGCTGAACTCCCCGCCTTCAAGTACGACACGCAGTTCGACACCCACGTGCTCGAAAACGCTTCGTTCATGCGTCTGAAGAACCTCTCGCTCTCCTACGACCTGCCCAAGCGCTGGCTCCGCGCCACCCGCTTCTTCGAGAACGTACGCCTCAACGCCACCGCACGTAACCTCTGGACCGTGACGAACTACCGTGGTGCTGACCCCGAGCTCGACTCCAACCTCGCCCTCGGTAACTACCCCTCCACCCGTCAGTTCACCTTCGGCGTTGAAGTTTCATTCTAAAGAAATGGTTTAGCCGGAAGTGCCCGCTGCCCAGCCCTCCCCGGCGAGGTGCAGCGGCACTACCCTCAGTCATCCTTTAAACTATAAAACAATGAACAAATATATATTGAAAGCTGTGTTGTGCTCCGCCCTGGTAGCCCCGATGCTCACTTCCTGCGAGCTCGACCAGTTCCCCGAGACTTCTCTGCCTACGGAGAAGTCGTGGGCATACGTTTCGGACGCAACGAATTACAACACGGGTCTGCTCGCCATGCTCCGTTCCACGTGTACGGCCGGCCGCACCGTCTCTGAAATCCAGAGCGACCTGTTCAACCTCCGCACAACGGGTACGTCTGCCATGCAGTACCACAACTGGCGCTTCACGACCGCACAGGCTGACGGCGATGCCACCTGGACCTCCAACTACGGCACCATCTCCAACGCCAACAACATCATCAACAACATCGACAAGATTGTGGTGGAAGAAGGCTCGGACGATGAGGCCCTCCTCAAGAAGTACAAGGCCACGGCCTACTTCGCCCGCGCCTACTGCTACGCCAACATGGTGACCCGCTTCTGCAAGAACTACGACCCCGAGACGGCCAAAACCACCCTCGGCCTGCCCCTCGTAACCGTAGTAGACGTGAACGCCAAGCCCAGCCGCGCTTCGCTCGAGAAGACCTATGAGCTCATCTGCGAAGACATCGACCAGGCCCTCACACTCTTCGAAGACAAGACCAACACCGAATACGCCGAGCCCAACTACTATGTAGCAAAGGC
>CALZMA010000068.1 GCA_945788445.1 uncultured Bacteroidales bacterium
CGCCACGAGGCACGCCAACTGGCCGACTATCTCGAAAGCGCAGTCGCCACCGGCGAGATGCAGCCGACCGACGAGTTCGGCCAGAACCGCATCGTGCTGGCCCTGCAGACCATCGCGCTGGCCGTGGAGGAAATCGGCCTGCGCGGCCCCGTGCTCACGGCCTACCTGCTCCGCTCCGTAGTCGGCAGCGCCGAACAGGCCGAGGCCACGCAGCGCTTCTTCGGCAAGGAAGTGGCCGCCGCGCTCCTGGCGTTTCTCAAAGTCGAAGCCCTCGAGGCAAAGACCGAGGCCATGCGCACCGACAACTTCCGCAACCTCCTCATTGCCCAGGCCGGCGACATGCGCATCGTGCTCATGCTCATCGCCGACAGCGTCTGCCTCATGCGTTCCATCAAGGACGCCGAGAACGAAGAGGCCCGCCAGCGCGTCTCGACCGAAGCCGCCTGCCTCTACGCCCCGCTGGCCCACAAGCTGGGCCTCTACAAGCTGAAGAGCGAACTGGAGGACCTCAGCCTGAAGTACCTCGAACACGACGCCTACTACCTCATCAAGGACAGCCTCAACGCCACCAAGCGTTCCCGCGACGCCTATATCGAACGCTTCACGGCACCCATCCGCAAGATGCTCGACGCCGAGGGCCTTCGCTACCACCTGAAGGGACGCACCAAGAGCATCCACTCCATCTGGCAGAAAATGAAGAAGCAACAATGCGGCTTCAACGGTGTCTACGACCTCTTCGCCATCCGCATCATCCTCGACGCGCCGCTCCAGAAGGAGAAAGAGCAGTGCTGGAAGGTGTTCTCCCTCATCACCAACAAGTACGAGAGCAACCTGAAGCGACTGCGCGACTGGCTGACCGTGCCGAAGAGCAACGGCTACGAGAGCCTCCACATCACGGTGAAGGGGCCCGAGGAGAAATGGGTCGAAGTGCAAATCCGCACCGAGCGCATGGACGAAATCGCCGAGCACGGCCTCGCTGCCCACTGGCGCTACAAGGGCGTGAAGAGCAGCGGGGGCGGCGTAGATGCCTGGTTGGCCGACATCCGTTCGGCCCTGGAAACGGGCAACGAGTCGCTCCTCACCCGCAGCCTCGCTTCGGAGCAGAAGGAGCGCGACGTCTACGTCTTCTCCCCCAAGGGCGACCTCTACCGCCTGCCGCCCCACGCCACGGTCCTCGACTTCGCCTACACCATCCACTCGGGCGTGGGCAACCACTGCGTGGGCGGACGCGTCGGGGGCAAGAACGTCCCCATCCGCCAGGAACTCGAGAGCGGACAGACCGTGGAAATCATCACGCAGAACAACCAGACACCCAAGGCCGAGTGGGTGAGCATTGCGCGTTCGAGCCACGCCAAAGCCAAGATACGTGCCGCCGTGCGCGAACTGACTGCCCACGAAAGCGCCCTCGGCAAGGAAATGCTGGAGCGCAAGATGAAGAACCGCAAGGTAGAGTGGGACGAGGCCCTCGTGAACCAGCTCATCCGCAAGGCTGGCTTCAAGGAAAGCCTCGACTTCTTCAAGGCCATCAGCGACAACCGTCTCGAGACGAACCGCCTGCTCGACCTCTACGCCGAACTCGGCCGCCGCGAACAGGGCACGGCCGAACGGGCCGCGGTGCGCTCCGCCGAGGAGTTCAACATGGAAAGCGAACTGGGCACGAAGGCCAAGGGCGAGGAAGACGAACTCGTCATCGGCCGCGACCTGAAGGGCCTCGACTTCCAGCTCGCCCGCTGCTGCAACCCCGTCTACGGCGACGACGTCTTCGGCTTCGTGACCGTGAGCGGCGGCATCAAGATCCACCGCGTGGGCTGCCCCAACGCCCCCGCCCTGCGCGAGCGCTTCGGATACCGCATCGTGAAGGCCCGCTGGGCCGGGAAGGGACAGGGCTCCTACCCCATCACGCTCCACGTGGTGGGCCACGATGACCTCGGCATCGTGAACAACATCACGTCCATCATCTCGAAAGAGGAACACATCATGCTCCGCAGCATCAACATCGACTCCCACGACGGCCTCTTCTCGGGCATCCTCACCGTGATGGTCGACGACACGCAGCGCCTCACGGCACTCATCAAGAAGCTCCGCACCGTGAAGGGCGTGAAAGCCGTGAGCCGAAGTTAGCCGCGGCCCGCCCCGCAACGGCCGTCCGGCCCAAGCATTCTCCAACCCACGCAGCCAAACGAACATGACCCAACCCACCCAGCATATCCGGCAATTCTCCCTGCGCCTCGGCCCGAAAGGGCTGCAGGCGCTCTGCTGCGTGGCCCTGCTCCTGGCGCTCGCCTCGTGCAGTTCGAAGAAATACCTTGCCCCCGGCGAGCAGGTGCTCACCCGCGTGGACATCGAGGCGGACGACCCGCAGTTCAAGACCTCGGCCTACCGCTCCTACGTGCGCCAGTCGCCCAACACGAAGTGGTTCTCGCTCGTGAAAGTCCCCCTCGGACTCTACTGCCTCTCGAAGGCCGACACCGTCGGCGGCCAGAAGGGTTTCTCCCGCCTCATGCGCAAAATCGGCGAGGCCCCCGTAGTCTTCGACCCCGCCCAGACCGAGAGCGGCCGGCGGGCCATGGTCATCGCCATGAACAACGCGGGCTACCTCCACGCCTCGGCCGACACGCTGACCACGGCCAAGCGCCACAAGCGCCGCGTCACCTACCAGCTCCACCCCGGACCGCGCTACTACATCAGCCAGTGGCGGCAGACCTTCGACGACCCCGAGCTGGAACAAGCCTTCAGGGCCGACGCCAAAGCCTCGCTCATCCGCCCGGGCATGCCGCTCGACATCGGCCGCCTCTCCGACGAACGTTCGCGCATCATCCACGCCCTGCGCGACAAGGGCTACTATTTTCTCAACAACGACTTCATCTCCTTCGACATCGACACCGTCAGCGGCTCCCTGTCGGCCGACGTGACGCTCCGCTTCTGCCGCCCCGCGGGCATCGACTCCTCGCGCGTCTACCGCCGCCAGCACTTCAGCGAGGTGCGCATCGTGGAGGAACCGCTGCTCGACGAAGAACTGCTCCCCGACACGATCGACTACCACGGCCTGCGCTTCGTCACGGGGCCGCATACGCACCTCAACAAGCGCGTCTACGTGACCCACGTGGCCCCCCGACGCGACAGCCTCTACAACGAGCGCCTCGTGCAGGCCACCTACTCCAACCTCAACGCGCTGCCCGCCGTCAGCTTCACCTCGCTCCGCATCCAGCCCGCGAAGGACGACCCCGACGGCCTGCTCTGCGAAATCACTCCCGGCCGCAACAAGCCCCACGGCTTCGAGATGGAAGTGGAAGGCACCAACACCTCGGGCGACCTGGGCGCGGCCATGGCGCTGAGCTACACCAACCGCAACCTCTTCCACGCCTCCGAACAGCTCACGCTGAAGCTCCGCGGTGCCTACGAGGCCATCACGGGCCTGGAGGGCTACGCCAACCAGAACTACACGGAGTGGAGCGTGGAGTCGAACCTGCGCTTCCCCACCCTGCTCGTGCCCTTCGTCAACTTCAACGACAAGCGGCTCATCAAGGGCACCTCCGAGGCCCGGCTCATGTACGACATGCAGGACCGCCCCGAGTTTCACCGCCGCGTGCTCACCGGTGCCTGGGCCTACCGCTGGACCCACCTCTCGCAGCCCCGCCTCCAGCACCGCGCCGACCTCATCTCGGTGAACTACGTCTACATGCCGTGGATTTCCGACACCTTCCGCAAGGAATACCTCGAGGGCGACGACCCGTACTACTCCGTGGTGCGCTCGAGCTACGAGAACCTCTTCATCATGAAGTCGGGCTACAGCTTCACCTACAACTCCCGCCGCAACGCAGCCGCGCAGCCCGCGGGCCTCTACCAGACCAGCGGCTTCCAGCTGAAGGCCGGCGTGGAACTGGCGGGCAACGTGCTCTACGGCCTCTCCAAACTGCTCAAGACGCGGAAGAGCCCCACCACGGGCAACTACGAGCTCTTCGGCATCGCCTACTCGCAATACGTGAAGTTCGACTTCGACTACGCCCACAGCTACATCCTCGGCGAAGGCAACTCCCTGGCCTGGCACGTGGCCTTCGGCTACGGCATCCCCTACGGCAACTCCAACATCCTGCCCTACGAAAAGCGCTACTTCGCGGGCGGCGCCAACAGCGTGCGCGGATGGAGTGTGCGCGAACTCGGCCCGGGCTCGTACAAGGGAAAGGACGGGAAAATCGACTTCATCAACCAGACGGGCAACCTGAAGCTCGACCTCAGCGTGGAGTGGCGCACGTATCTCTTCTGGAAACTCCACGGCGCTTTCTTCGTGGACGCGGGCAACGTCTGGAACACGCGCTCCTACGCCGACATGGAGGGCGCACGCTTCCGCTGGAACTCCTTCTTCAAGGAACTCGCCGTGGCCTACGGACTGGGCGTGAGGCTGAACTTCGACTACTTCATCCTGCGCCTCGATGCGGGTTTCAAGGCCATCAACCCCGCGGCCACGGGACGCCTCCACTACCCCTTCACGCAACCGAACCTCCGCCGCGACATGGCCGTCCACTTCGCCGTGGGCCTCCCCTTCTGACGGACGTGCAGCCCCGCCCCCGCCGGGCTGCAGCCTTTCCCCAAACATAGACTCTCACTTCCAGCAATGCTTCAATTCATATCCATCTGCTCGGGCAGCAGCGGAAACTGCTACTACCTGCTCCAGGACGGCTACGGCCTGCTCATTGACCTGGGCATCGGCATCCGCAAGTTCAAGCAGCACTTTTCCAACTACGGACTCCCTCTGGCCCAGATCCAGGCCATCCTCGTGACGCACGACCACACGGACCACGTGAAGGGCGTGCCCGTGCTGGCACGTGACTTCCGCCTGCCGGTCTACACGTCGGAGCTGGTGCATGCTTCAATGATGCGCAACCACTATCTCTCGAAGAAGGTGCCCCTCAACCAGCAGCACAACTTCGAGCGGGGCGACGGCCCGCTGCAGCTGGGCCCGTTCGAGATCAGCTCGTTTGCCGTGCCGCACGACAGCGCGGACAACAACGGCTACGTGGTGCGCACGGAGGAGAATTGCATCGTGGTGATGACCGACATCGGCCACTTCACGCCCGAGATGGAGGCCGTTGTGGGCGATGCCACGCACCTCATCATCGAGTCGAACTACGACGAGGAGATGCTGGCTCACAGCCGCTACCCGCTCTACCTGCAACGGCGCATCAGCGGCGACCGCGGACACATCAGCAACCGCGAGACGGGAGATTTCCTTGCCCGCCACCTCAACCGCGACCGCATCCGCCAAGTGTGGCTCTGCCACCTCAGCGCCGAAAACAACCAGCCCGCCAAGGCCCTCGCCACCGTTTCGGAAGCACTCACGGCAGCGGGCTACACCATCGGCGTGCCCGGCGGCCTGAAGGTAGACCCGCTCCCGCGCCATACCCCCACCCTGCTCCAGACGCTCTGATGCCGCCGGGAAGGGGGGAAAATGGACGCGCAGCACAGGCGTTCTACGAGGAGGCCTGAAGGGCTGTGCCAGCTAAAGCAATTTCGCCGTCTTCAAGGCCGATCGCAGCCCATCTCATTCAAGGGCAGACTTCATATACTATGGGAGTTGAAGAATTTTTTCCTGATGGAATGCACCAGCTTCGGGCGTTCAACGAGGAGGCCCGAAGGGCTGACCTTTAGCTCATAGCCCAGGGTGAAGCCCTGGGTTA
>CALZMA010000069.1 GCA_945788445.1 uncultured Bacteroidales bacterium
GCCCTCTCGCAGGACAGCGCCATGAAGACCGTGGAGCAGCAGTTCAAGCACCAGCAGGCTTCCTACAAGAAGGCGAACCTCGACTGGCTCGAAGCCAACAAGAAGCTCAAGGGCGTGAAGACGCTGCCCAGCGGACTGCAGTACCGCGTGCTCACGGAGGGCAACGGCCCCGTGGCCACGGACAGCTCCGAAGTGGAGGTGCACTACGAAGGCAAGCTCATCGACGGCACGGTCTTCGACTCGTCGTACAAGCGCGGCCAGCCGGCCACCTTCCGCCCCAACCAGGTGATCAAGGGCTGGACAGAGGCTCTCACGCTCATGCCCGAAGGCTCCGTGTGGGAACTCTACATCCCCGCCTCGCTCGGCTACGGCGAACAGGGCTCGGGCCGCTCCATCCCGGGCAACTCCACGCTCATCTTCAAGGTGGAGGCGCTCAAGGTGAAACCGACCGAAACGAAGTAAATCAGCTTCCTGCATAAAAAAAGCCCGCAGCCTTTCCGGCTGCGGGCTTTTTTGTGCCCGGAAGTCCGGGCAAGAAAATTCCCCCGCCCCTTCCGCCATCCGGGCACGGCCGCGCGGGGCGGGCCGCAGCCGCGCTGCGGGGAAGGGGCGGGGGAAGCTTGTGGCTTATTCGCGGTTCGCGCGCTTGCGTGCGAGGTGGTCGAGGATGATCTTGCGCATTCGCATCGACTTCGGGGTGACTTCTACATACTCGTCCTCCTTGATGTATTCGAGGGCCTCCTCGAGCGAGAAGATGACGGGGGGAATGATGCGCGCCTTCTCGTCGGCGCCGGAGGCTCGCATGTTGGTGAGCTGCTTGGCCTTGGTCACGTTCACCACGAGGTCGTTGTCGTGTACGTGTTCGCCGACCACTTGTCCCGCATAGACCTCGTCCTGCGGATTGATGAAGAAGCGGCCGCGGTCCTGCAGGTGGTCGATGGCGTAGGCGAAGGCCGTGCCTGCCTCGAGCGAGATCATGGAGCCGTTCTGGCGGCGCGTGATTTCGCCCTTGAAGGGCTGGTAGTTCTTGAAGCGGTGGGCCATGATGGCTTCGCCCTGCGAGGCGGTCAAGACGTTGGTGCGGAGGCCGATGATGCCGCGCGAGGGCACGTCGAACTCGATGTCCACGCGCTCGCCCAGGCTCTGCATCGACGTCATCTCGCCGCGGCGGCGCGTCACCATGTCAATCATCTTCGAGGCGAACTCCTCGGGCACGTTGATGGTGAGTTCCTCGATGGGCTCGCACTTCACGCCGTCGATTTCCTTGTAGATCACCTGCGGCTGGCCCACCTGGAGCTCGTAGCCCTCGCGGCGCATGGTCTCGATGAGGATGGAGAGGTGGAGCACGCCGCGTCCGCTCACGATCCAGGCGTCGCCCGTCTCGGTGCGCTCCACGCGGAGGGCGAGGTCCTTCTCGAGTTCCTTCTCAAGGCGGTCGTTGATGTGGCGCGAGGTGCAGAATTTGCCCTCCTTGCCGAAGAAGGGCGAATCATTGATGGCGAAGAGCATCGACATGGTCGGTTCGTCGATGGCAATGGTGGGCAGCGGTTCGGGCACCTCGAAGTCGCAGATGGTGTCGCCGATTTCGAAGTTCTCGAGGCCCACCACGGCGCAGATGTCGCCCGAGCCGACGGCGTCGGTCTTCTGCCGTCCCATGCCCTCGAAGGTGTGGACTTCCTTTATCTGCGTCTTTTCGAGCGTTCCGTCGCGGTGTGCGATGGTACACTTCATTCCTTCGCGGATGGTGCCGCGGTGAACGCGCCCCACGGCGATGCGGCCGGTGTAGTTGGAGTAGTCGAGCGAGGTGATGAGCATCTGCGGCGTGCCTTCGAGCTGTTCGGGCGCGGGGATGACCTCGAGGATTTTGTCGAGCAGGTAGTTGATGGAGTCGGTGGGGGTGTTGTAGTCCTCTCCCATCCATCCGTTCTTCGCCGAGCCGTAGACGACGGGGAAGTCCAGCTGGTCTTCCGTGGCATCGAGGTCGCACATGAGGTCAAACACCATTTCGTAGACCTCCTCGGGGCGGCAGTTGGGCTTGTCCACCTTGTTGACGACGACGATGGGCTTCAGTCCGATTTCGAGCGCCTTCTGGAGCACGAAGCGCGTCTGGGGCATGGGGCCTTCGAAGGCGTCGACGAGGAGAATGCAGCCGTCGGCCATGTTGAGCACGCGTTCCACCTCCCCGCCGAAGTCGGAGTGGCCCGGGGTGTCGATGATGTTGATTTTGGTGTCCTTGTAGCGGATGGACACGTTCTTCGAGAGAATGGTGATGCCCCTTTCCCTTTCGAGGTCGTTGTTGTCGAGGATGAGTTCCCCGGCGTTCTGGTTCTTCCGGAAGAGATTTCCCGCCAGCAGCATTTTGTCGACGAGCGTTGTTTTGCCGTGGTCCACGTGGGCTATGATGGCGATGTTGCGGATGTCTTGCATAAAAAACTAATACCTTTACCTTATTTCGGGGGGCAAAGTTACACTTTTCTCGCGAGCCGCGTGTGAAACGAAAAGAAAGAGTAAGATTTTTTGGAAAAAACCTTCCGCGCCCGCCGCCGCCCCCGCTCCCCGCAGCGCCCCGGAGCGTTTCGCGCTGATACCCAAAGGCGAAGGCAAATCGCCTTGGAGCGACACTACAAACGGGGGTGAAAGTTTTCAAGAAAAAAGTTGCGAAAAATGTTTTTCGGGAAAACTTTTTGCTCCTATCTTTGCCCGCAGTTTTCCCAGGCCCCGCGGCCGAAAGCCCTGCTCCCGGACCTCCGGAACGCCGCCACAGCCCGTTCTTCTTAGACACAAAAACAGCAAGAAGACACTTGGAAATCAGCGCAAAACGATTTCCGCCTCCCCTCCCGGACTTTCACAGACCTACAACCCCGGACGGCCGGCAAAGACCGCCTCCGCCACGCCGCCAGGGAAGAAGAAAGTTGTCCAAAACGGAAAACTTTCTTCCCGCCCGCAGCCCGAAAGTTTTCCGGAAAAGGCTTCCGCGCGACGCTCCCCCGCCCCGCCCGCCAAGGGCCGGGACTCCCCATTCCAACAAGCCAAAACCATTGCCCACATGTGCACCGACAATTTCTACATCACCAAGCGCGACGGCTCCACCGAGCCTTTCTCTAAAGAAAAGATACGCACCGCGCTCCTCAAGGCCTTCCGCGGCCAGGAGAAGGCCATCGACGCCGACGGCCTCCGCCGCATCACCGACCGCCTCCGCTTCTGCAACGGCATGAGCGTCGAGGACATCCAGAACCAGGTGGAAGTGGCCCTCATGGCCGAGCAGCACTACGCCGTGGCCAAGGCTTTCATGCTCTACCGCAAGCAACACGAGACCGACCGCGAGACGGCCGACAAGCTGCGCTTCCTCATCAACTACTGCAACTCGGCCAACCCCGCCACGGGCTCCAAATACGACGCCAACGCGAACGTGGAGAACAAGAACATCGCCACCCTCATCGGCGAACTCCCCAAGCAGGGCTTCATACGCCTCAACCGCCGCCTCCTCACCGACCGCATCAAGCAAATGTACGGCAAGGAGCTCAGCGACCGCTACATGTACCTGCTCAAGAACCACTTCATCTACAAGAACGACGAGACTTCGCTCGCCAACTACTGCGCCTCCATCACCATGTACCCCTGGCTGCTCAACGGCACCAAGGACATCGGCGGCAACTCCACGGCACCGTCCAACCTGAAGTCGTTCTGCGGCGGCTTCGTGAACATGGTGTTCATCGTGTCGTCCATGCTGAGCGGTGCCTGCGCCACCCCCGAGTTCCTCATGTACATGAGCCATTTCGTGGCCAAGGAATACGGCGACGACTACTACCTCCACCCCGACCGCGTCGTGGACCTCTCCCTCCGCCAGCGCACCATCGACAAGGTCATCACCGACTGCTTCGAACAGATCGTCTACTCCATCAACCAGCCCACCGGGGCGCGCAACTTCCAGAGCGTCTTCTGGAACATCTCCTACTACGACCGCTACTACTTCGAGAGCATCTTCGGCGAATTCCGCTTCCCCGACGGCTCCAAGCCCTCGTGGCCCGCACTCGACTGGCTCCAGCGCCGCTTCATGCGCTGGTTCAACGGCGAGCGCACCAAGGCCGTGCTCACCTTCCCCGTCGAGACCATGGCACTCCTCTCCCAGGACGGCGACGTCCGCGACAAGGAATACGCAGACTTCACGGCGCAGATGTATGCCGAGGGACACAGCTTCTTCACCTACATGAGCGACAACGCCGACAGCCTCGCCTCCTGCTGCCGCCTGCGCAACGAAATCCAGGACAACGGCTTCAGCTACACCCTCGGCGCGGGCGGCGTCAGCACCGGCTCGAAGTCCGTGCTCACCGTCAATCTCAACCGCTGCGTGCAGCAGGCCACCCGCGAGGGCCGCTCCTACATCGAATACCTCGACGACATCGTGGACCTCATGCACAAGGTGCAGCTCGCCTACAACGAGAACCTCAAGGAAATGCTGGCCAAGGGCATGCTGCCCCTGTTCGACGCGGGCTACGTGAACCTCAAGCGCCAGTACCTCACCATCGGCGTGAACGGAATGGTCGAGGCGGCCGAAAGCCTCGGCATCACCATCAGCGACAACGCCGAATACGAACGCTTCGTGGGCGACGTGCTCGGCGTGGTCGAACGCCTCAACCGCCAGTACCGCTCGAAGGACGTGATGTTCAACTGCGAGATGATTCCGGCCGAGAATGTCGGCGTGAAGCACGCCCGCTGGGACCGCGAGGACGGCTACTTCGTGCCCCGCGACTGCTACAACTCCTATTTCTACGTGGTGGAGGACACGCAGACCGACATCATCGAGAAATTCCGCCTCCACGGCCGGCGCTACATCAAGCACCTCACCGGCGGCTCCGCCCTCCACATGAACCTCGACGAGCACCTCTCCCAGCCGCAGTACCGGCAGCTCCTCCGCGTGGCCGCCAAGGAGGGATGCAACTACTTCACCTTCAACATCCCCAACACGCTCTGCAACGAATGCGGCCACATCACGAAGCAGCACCTGCAGGAGTGCCCCCACTGCCACTCGCACAACGTGGACTACCTGACCCGCATCATCGGATACCTCAAACGCGTGTCAAACTTCTCGCTCGACCGCCAGAAGGAGGCCGCACGCCGCTACTACCAGCGCATCGAAGCCTAAGCCCGCCGCCATGCTGAAATACACCACCCACGACATCGTTTTCCAGGAGTTCCCCGACGAGGTCACCCTCGCCGTGAACCTGAGCCGGTGCCCCAACCTCTGCCCCGGCTGCCACAGCGCCTACCTCCAGGGCGACATCGGCGAAGAACTCACGCCCGAACGCCTCGCGGCCCTCGCCGACTCCTACGCCGGCGACATCACCTGCGTGGCCCTCATGGGCGGCGACAACGACCCCGACACCGTGCTCAGCCTCCTGCAGGGCGTGCGGGAGCGCAGCGGCGGCCGCCTGCGCACGGGATGGTACAGCGGACGCACCTGGCAGCCCCAACCCGCACGCCTCGCCGCCGCCCTCAGCTACCTGAAGCTCGGCCCCTACATCGAGCACCGCGGCCCGCTCAGCGACCCCGGCACCAACCAGCGCTTCTACCGCGTGGAGCCCGACGGAAGCCTCACGGACCTCACCCACCGCTTCCAGCGCAAGCACTGAACCCGCACACCCTCTCCACACCCCGGCACTTTGGCCTTTCAAT
>CALZMA010000070.1 GCA_945788445.1 uncultured Bacteroidales bacterium
TTCCTTAGAGCTGTATCGTAGCGCTGAGTTTCACGTTTTCCAGCGGTTGTTCCTTTTTGCAGTATTGGCATTGGAGCGTGCCGGCCTCGGGGTCGGTGAGCACGAAGCGGGTGGCCATGGGTTCGTTGTTCGTGATGCACTTGGGGTTGTTGCATTTCACGATGCCCGTGATGGTGGAGGGGAGCGTCACGCATTTCTTTTCCACCACCTCGTAGTCCTTGATGATGCAGAGCGTCACGTTGGGGGCCACGACGCTGAGTGTGTTGAGTTCGGCATCGGAGAAATACTTTCCGTCCACCTTGATGATGCTTTTCAGTCCCATCTTGGCGCTCGGCAGGTTGTAGCCCACCATCACGGCGGTCCGCTGTTGTTCGAGGCGGAGCAGGCTGACGACCTGGAAAAGCTTGTTTGTGGGTATGTGGTCAATGACCGTGCCGTTTTCGATAGCGGCGACCATCAGTTCTTGGCGTTTCATGAGGAAAATGGGGTTTGGAGAGAGGGGAGGACTAAAGGGTGTTCTTCTGTACGTCTTCGAGCGTGAAGCCCAGGACGTCGCTGATGATGGCCTGGCGGGCATAGAGACCGTTGCGGGCCTGCTCGAAGTAGTAGGCGTGCGGGTCGTTGTCCACGTCGTAGGCGATTTCGTTCACGCGGGGCAGCGGGTGCAGGATTTTCATGTTCTCGCGTGCCTTCTTCAGCATGGCGGCGCGGAGGATATACACGTCCTTCACGCGTTCATACTCCATGAGGTCCGTGAAGCGTTCGCGCTGCACGCGGGTCATGTAGAGGATGTCGGCTTCGGCAATGACGTCGGCGTTGAAGTCCTCGTGCTCCTCGTAGCGGATGCCGTGTTCGCGGCAGTAGACCTTGTACTCCTCCGGCATGGCCAGCTCTTTCGGGGCAATGAAGTGGAAGGTGGGGTTGAAGTGGCGCATGGCCATGAGGAGCGAATGCACCGTGCGCCCATATTTGAGGTCGCCGACGAGCAGGATGTTGAGGTTGTCGAGGCGGCCCTGCGTCTTGTAGATGCTGTAGAGGTCGAGCATCGTCTGCGAGGGGTGCTGGTTGGCACCGTCGCCCGCATTCACCACGGGTACGGGCGAAACCTCGCTGGCGTATTGCGCCGCGCCTTCGAGATAGTGGCGCATCACGATGACGTCGGCGTAGTTGCTCACCATCATGATGGTGTCCTTGAGCGTTTCGCCCTTGGTCGAACTGGTCACCTTCGGGTCGGTAAACCCGATGACCTTCGCGCCGAGACGGTTGGCGGCTGTTTCGAAAGAGAGGCGGGTGCGGGTGGACGGTTCGAAAAAGAGCGTGGCTACGATGCGGTTCTTCAGCAGGTCGCGGTTGGGGAAAGCTTCAAACTCTTGCGCCATGCGGATGAGATAGAGAATCTTTTCTCGCGAAAGGTCGGCTATCGTCACAAAGCTTCTTTGAGGGTTCATGTGCGGAAAGATTTGGGTTATGAGGTTCATCAATGTCGCTTTAGTGCAAAAGTACGAAGTTAAATGGATAGGCCAAGTTTTTTTAATCTATAATTTAAAAATTCTCAAAGCCCAGCGGCAGGAGAGCCTCCACGCCTTCAATCTCCTGCACGCAGCGCCGGCCGTATAGCAGCACGCGGATGGGCCCGGCGCTTCGCTGCTGGGTCTCGAGGAGCACTTGCCGGCAGATGCCGCAGGGAGAAACGGGCGCTTCCGTAAACCCTTCCTCTCCCTTGCGGGCGGCGATGGCGATGGCCTGCACGGCGCGGCCGGGGTAGTGGGCGTGGGCGTAGAAGAGTGCGGTGCGTTCGGCACAGGTGCCGGCCCCGAAGGCGGCATTCTCCTGGTTGCTGCCGCAGACCACTTCGCCGCCTTCGAGGAGAACGGCCGCTCCGACGTAAAACTGCGAATAGGGCGCATACGCACCCAGGGTGGCTTCCTTGGCCGAAGCCACCAGCTGCTGCCACTGCGGCTCGAGTTCCGTTTCGGGCCGTTCCGTATAGCTGATTGTGAGAGATTTGTGTTCCATGGTGGGGGTAGGTCTTAGATTATTCGCCGCGAAGATACTACAAGTGATTGCGATGCCTTATCTTTGCCACGTAAAAAAGTATGTCATGACGAAAAAAATCGTGAATAATGCCGAGGCAGCGCTGCGGCGCGCTTGGGCCGATGACCTCCGCGAGGCCCTGCGGGTGCTGAACGAAGGCGGTGTCATTCTCTATCCCACCGACACCATCTGGGGCATCGGTTGCGATGCCTGCAACCCCGAGGCCGTGCGGCGCGTGTACGAAATCAAGCAGCGCGCCGACAACAAGGCTCTCATCGTTTTGGTAGACTCCGAACCCAAAGTTGAATTTTATGTGCGCGATGTGCCCGAAGTGGCCTGGGACCTCATGGAGGTGGCCGACCGCCCGCTCACCCTGGTGCTCGACGGCGCACGCAACCTTGCGCCCAACCTGCTCGGCGAAGACGGCAGCGTGGGCATCCGCGTGACGGCCGAACCCTTCAGCCGCGACCTGTGCATGCGCTTCAAGCGGGCCATTGTCTCCACCTCGGCCAATGTGAGCGGTGCGCCTGCCCCGCGCTCCTTTGCCGAAATTCCCGACGCTATCCTCCGCGCCGTCGATTACGTCTGTACCTCGCGCCGCGAGGAAAAGCAGCCCGCACAGGCTTCCAGCGTCATCAAGCTCACGCAGAGCGGCGAGGTCAGCATCCTCAGACCGTAACCCCGCCCCCTCCAGGCCCCTTCCCCAATATAGACTATGAAACATTCTACAACCTCCCGCCGTCCCGACGACCAGAACCGCGCCGTGCGCCTCGTTTCGCTCTGGGCCTCGCGCCATTTGAGCCAGAAGCAGTTCCTCTTCGTATTGGCGCTCTGGACGGGTATCGGTTCGGCCATCGCCGCCCAGATACTCAAACTCCTTATCCACGAAATAGAGCACGCGCTCACTTCGCAGTTCGACGTCACCCACGCCAACTGGCTCTTCCTCGTCTATCCCGTAGTCGGCATCTTCCTGACGGCCCTCTTCATTAAATATATCGTGCGCGACAGCATCAGCCACGGTGTGACGAAAATCCTCTACGCCCTCTCGCGCAAGCAGGGCAACATACTGGGCCACAACCGCTGGTCCAGCGTGATAGCCTCTGCGCTCACCATCGGTTTCGGCGGTTCGGTCGGTGCCGAGTCGCCTATCGTGCTCACGGGTTCGGCCATCGGTAGCCACGTGGGCCGCCTCTTCAAGCAGGACCCGAAGACCATGATGCTACTCATCGGCTGCGGCGCGTCGGGTGCAGTGGCCGGTATATTCAAAGCCCCCATTGCCGGACTGATGTTCACGCTCGAGGTACTCATGATAGACCTCACGATGGCTTCCCTCCTGCCGCTCCTCGTCAGCTGCCTCACCGCCACTTGCATCACCTACGCCCTCACGGGCACGGAACCGATGTTTTCCTTCCGCCTCGCCGACCCCTTCACGGTCAATCGCGTGCCGACGGCCGTGATGCTCGGCATCTGCTGCGGCTTCATTTCTCTCTACTTCACCCGCGTCATGAACTGGTTCGAACAGGTGTTCGGGCGGTTGAAGAACATGTATGCCAAAATGGCCCTCGGCGGTGCCGTGCTCGCCACGCTCATCTACTTCTTCCCGCCGCTCTACGGCGAAGGCTACAACACCATCTCGCTGCTGCTGGCGGGCGAAAGCAGCGCGCAGGCCGTGCTCAACAATTCGCTCTTCTATGGCCATGCCGAATGGCTCCTGGTCTATCTCTGCCTGATTGTGCTCTTCAAGGTCTTTGCCACTACGGCCACGAACGGGGGCGGCGGCTGCGGCGGTACGTTCGCGCCGAGCCTCTTCCTGGGCTGCATCGGCGGCTTCGTCTTCTCCAGCCTGTGGAACAGCTACGGCTTCTACGATGTGCATGTGCCCGAAACGAACTATGCCCTGCTGGGCATGGCGGGCGTGATGAGCGGCGTGTTCCACGCTCCGCTCACGGGTGTATTCCTCATTGCCGAACTCACCGGCGGCTACGACCTCTTCCTGCCGCTCATGATTGTTTCGGTGGCCTCGTACCTTACTATCCACGCCTTCGAGCGCCACAGCATCTATGCCATGCGTCTGGCCCGGAACGGCGAACTCCTCACGCACCACAAGGACCAGTCGGTCATTACGCTCATGTCGCTCGATGCCGTCATCGACAAGGAACGCCCGAAGCTCACGGCCGACATGTATCTCGGTCAGATGGTGCAGAAAATCTCGCAGAGCAAGTCGCTCCACTTTGCCGTAGTCGGCGCGGGCGGCGAGCTCCTCGGCGTGGTGAACGTGAACAGCATCCGGAAAATCATTTTCCGCAGCGAACTCTACCGCATGTACAAGGTGGAGCAGCTCATGCAGAAACCCGTGGCCCTGCTGCACACCACCGACAGCATGCAGGCCATTATGGACAAATTTGCCCACTACGAAGGCGGCACCTTGGCCGTGGTCCGTCCCGACGGCACCTTCGTCGGCTTCGTGTCGCGGGCACGCCTGCTGGCCTCCTACCGACAGGTGATGAAAGACTTTTCGGAAGAATAATACCTTGGGCATCATGAACGAAACAAACCCTCTCTCCGCCCCGCACCCCGCCCGCTACGGACTGCTCGGCTACCCCTTGGGCCACAGTTTCTCGGCAGGCTACTTTGCCGATAAGTTCGCGCGCGAGCATCTCTGTGCCACTTACGAGAACTTTGCCTTTCCCACCATCGAAGAAGCCGTCGAAGCCTTGCGCGCACAGCCCGGCCTGCACGGCTTCAACGTGACCATTCCCTACAAGCAGGCCATTCTTCCCTACCTCCATTCCCTCTCGCCCGAGGCCGAAGCGCTGGGGGCCGTGAACGTGGTCTGCGTGCGCCGCGGTGCCGACGGACAGGTGCGCTGGCACGGGTGCAACTCCGACCTGGTCGGCTTCACGCGCTCCATCCGCCCCCTGCTCCGTCCCGGGGTACATAGCCGTGCCCTGGTGCTCGGCACGGGCGGTGCCTCGCGGGCCGTCTGTGCCGGACTCCGTGCGTTGGGCATTGCTCCGCAATACGTGAGCCGCCGTCCCGCACCGGGCGTGCTGGGCTACGACGCGCTCACGCCCGAAATCCTCGAAGCCCACAAGGTCATCGTGAACTGTACGCCCGTCGGCATGTTTCCCCGTGTGGCGGAAGCGCCCGACATTCCCTACCACCTCCTCACGCCCGAACACCTGCTCTACGACCTCGTCTACAATCCGGACGAAACGCGCTTCATGGCCCTGGGCAAGGCGCAGGGGGCGCAGGTGAAGAACGGACTCGAGATGCTCCACCTCCAGGCCGAGGCGGCTTGGGAAATGTGGCACGAACAGCCCTGAGAGGCGGAAAGCCTTGTGGGCCAAGAACACCCTTTTGCACCCATGAAAACCTACGCTACTTGTCTTTCCATAGCCGGTTCCGACCCCTCGGGCGGCGCGGGCCTGCAGGCCGACCTCAAGACCTTCACCCTCCTGGGCACTTACGGGCAGGCCGTGCCCACGGCGCTCACCGTGCAGAACAGCCGGGGCGTGCGGCGCAGCGAACCCGTCGCGGCCGGCCTGGTGCGCGACCAGCTCGAGGCC
>CALZMA010000071.1 GCA_945788445.1 uncultured Bacteroidales bacterium
ATCTGAAGCGCAAAAGCAGGGCGTAGCCACTCAGTGGTTACGCCCTGCTTGTTGGGTTTGCCGGGAGTAAGCTTACTCCTTATATATATGCCTCCTCTGCATCGTCGGTCTCCGTGTGTCGCCGTGCGGCGGGAGTCAGTTCGAATGCCTCGGCCTGGTAATGCTCTCCAGAACTCAAGTCGAAGTGGGGCATACGGTGGGGTTGGAGATGAGAGTGGGGGCCGCGTGCGGCGGCCTCCCACTTATTTGATCATACGCTTGGTGCAGCGGCCATTCTGTTCGAAGAGGTACACACCGGCGGGCAGGGCAGGCAGGCAGGCTTCGCTTTCGGCCTCCAACAGCTTCACGCCTTGCAGGTTGTACACGCTGATTCGGCCCGGGGCGGTGGTAGTGACAGCGTCGATGCCTTCGGGTTCAGACTGTTCGAAGCGGACGTTGTCGACGGCGATGTGTCCGTCCATGTTGCCGCTGTAGTACCATCGGAACTGTATGGTTTCGCCCTGTGCCACCTGTGTCACGTCGTGCTTCATGTGGATTGCGCGGCACAGTTCGCCGGGTTCGAGGTCGGTGTCGTAGTAGGGCTGGAGCTGTTCGAGGGCCGTCCAGTTCTGGCCGCGGTCGGTGGAATACTCCACGAAGGCTTCGCAGTCGCCGTAGGTGGACAGGAAGTCGAGGTCGTAGCTCAGCAGCAGTTGCGCGCCTTCGGCGTGGCGGGCATCGAGCGGTGGGGTCACGAGGTTGGCCATGATGCCGGCCCAGCCCGCACTGATGCCGTCGATAGAGGCATAGCCGCCACTGAAGCCTTCGCCCGCGAGCTTCATTTCATACCAGTCGTCGAAGCGCCAGACATAGCAGTCCTCGGTGTACTCGAAGAGGTTTTCGACCAGCCAGTTGGCGGGCTTGAAGGGCGCGTCGAAGGTTTCGGTGAAGGGGAGCTTGCAGACCGGCATCTCGCCGTTCTCAATGCTGACGGCCGAGGCCATCGACTCCACGCCGTCGTCGTAGACCGCCAGCACGGTGTAGTCGAAGCAGCCCTGCGGCACTTGTGTGTCGGTGAAGCTGCATCCGGCCAAATCCTGCGCTATGCACTCCGTGCTGCGGAACACGCGGTAGGACTTCACGCTGTGTGGGCTGTCGGCCGGGGCCTGCCACGTGAGGGCCACCTGTCCGTCGCTGAGCACGCCGCGCAGGTCACGCACGGGCATACGGGTGCCGATGGCGACGGCATCGCCCACGGCTTCCGATTCGCCCCAGGGCGTGTCGTAGATGGCCGAGACAGCGTATTCGTACACCCCTTTGGTCAGCCCCGTTTGCTCAAAGTTCGTTTCGGTGATTCCGTAGGCCGCCCACAGGCCGTTGCAGTAGACGATGTAGCCTTCGGGCTTTTGCCGCCCCGCAGGTTCGTCCCAGCTGAGCGAGGCCACATAGCCCAGCTCGCTGTCTTCGCGGCAGGTGAGCTGTACGCCCTGCGGCGGGTCGAATGTGGGCGCATAAATTTCCACTTGGGTCGATGTGCCCTCGCTCTCCTGGCCCGTCAGGTTGTCCATGTAGGTCACGCGGTAGGTGTAGGTGCCTTCCCCTTTGTCGGAGCTGTCGACAAAGCGGCGGGTGTTGAGCTGCGGGGCGATCAGTTCGTTGTCAAGGTATACTTTATAGTAGCCATAGCTCACGGCCTGTGCTGACCGGGCCGCAGCGGCGGGCTGCATGACGCGCACACCGTCGATGGCCCACAGGAAGTACAGGTGGTCGGAGGGCTTGGCCGAACCGCTCACGGCCTGGAAGGCTATGCGCATGTTGTCGGTAGGCTCGCCCAGCGGCAGCGACACTAACTGCCAGCCCCCTTCGGGAGCGCACGAGGTGCGGGCATCCCAAATCACCTCCCAGCTTTCACCGCCGTCGCGGCTCAGCTTCACATAGTAGTGGTCGCCGTAACCCTCATAGCCGTCGTATTCCAGCACCATGGGGTCGATGTAGCTGTAGAACTCCAGTAGGGAGGCGTGGCTGTAGACGGGCGAGATGAGCCACTCGTCCTGGTTGGCCGACGATCCGTCGGTGTGCTGCCCCATGTCCATGTAGACCATGGCGCTGCGGTGGCCCTGGTGTACGTACTCCGTGTAGTTGTCAAACTGCGTGAAGTCGGCCGTAGGGTAGCTGAACCACGAACAGCGGTAGTCGCTGGTGTTGGTCGGGCGGACGGTCCAGTCACCGCCGGGAAACTCCTCGGCTTCAAATCCTTGGTTGTCCTGGTCTTGCAGGCCTTCGGGCTGGTCCCAAGCCAGTTCCACTCGACAACCGTTCACGTTCGCAGTCAGGTTGGTCTGTGCCGGCGCAGTGCCGCACAGCATGGTCAGGGCGCAGCCTGCGGCCCATCGCATGGTTGGATGTATCCATCTTTTCATAGGCAAAATAAATGTGAAAGAACTCGGCGGCAAAGGTAGCAAATGCTCCTTTCTGCGCGCCAGTTCCCCTTTTTAGCCGTTGCTCTTTCGCGAAAAGGAAATTATTTTGCCGTCTGGCCGTTCAAGGCCCTCTCTTTTTCTTCCCTCGACAGCTTCTGGAACATCGAGGGCTTGATGCCCGTGAGCTTGGTGAACACGCTGATGAAATTGGACTGCGACTTGTAGCCCACACTCTCCGATATAGCCTTGATGGTCAGCATTCCGTAGGTTTCTTCGTCCATCATGCGGCGCATGGCCTCCTTGATGCGGTATTCGTTGAGCAGCGAGCGGAAGTTCTTGCCGAACACATCGTTGATGACCACCGAGGTGTAGCGGCTGTTGGTGCCGGCCTTTTCGGCCAGCCGCTCGATGCCGAAGTCGCTGTCACAGAAGTCTTCGGTCTGTTCCATGGTGTGCATGATGCAGGCCAGGATGTTCTTGCGCAGTTCGGGCTGTAGCGACTGCGCGCTCAGGTGGGCAGCAGCGGCGGTGGCGGGGAGGACGGGCGTTTCGGGCACAAGCTCTTCGAGGTCCCTGATTCGTTGGCGGTAAGCCTTCTCGTTGCCCAGCATGTCCTTGTTGCGTTCATACAGGCGGTTGTATGATTCTTTCAGCCTGCGCTTTTGGACTGCCAGTACCACCAGCATGGCCACCACGGCCAGTGAGCCTATGACCAGGGTCAGCAGCCAGCGGCGCTGCATGGTGATCTGCATCTCCTTGCGCTCCTTTTCGAGTGTCAGCGCGTGGATGGTGTGGATGTTGCGGTCGGTTTCGTAGAGGAACTGGGCATTTTTCAGGTGGTTGAACTCATTCCTGTTGTAGATAGAGTCAGCCAGGTCGAGGTATTCCGCCTTGTAGCGCAACGCCCGCTGCAGGTCGCGTTGCTCATAGAGCGTATAGAGTTTCTTCAGCGTGCCTGCCAGCAAGTTGGGCTGGCCGCTGTCTCTTGCGAGCTGCTCGCAAGCGTGCAGGTAGTGGAGGGTGGAGTCCGTGGCCCGTAGCCGTTGGAAGGATTCGGCCATGCTGGCATACGATGAGCCGATACATTCCACCCCCAGCCCCTCCTGTCGGGCAAAGCGGGCCGAGCGCCGGAACCATTCGACGGCTTCGCGGTCGTTGTGCTCATAGGAGAAAATCATGCCCTTGTCCATGAGCAGGTTGTAGGTATAGCGCGGCCGGCTCTCGGGATGCTGTTCCAGTTCGCGGTAATACGCTTTGATGTCACTGAGCGGTTCTTTACACGGATAGGCACATATCAGGTTGTTCAGGATGCGGTTCACAAAGCTCTGGTCGCCCAGTTTGCGCGCTCCCGCCAGGGCTTTGCGGTAGAGCGGATTGCTGCGCTCGAAGTCGTCGAACGAGCTGTAGACGTTGCCCATCATGTTGCAGACTTGCGGAAAAAGGTCGTCGAAACCGTAGTCTTCGCACATTTTCAGGCAGTCGAGATAGTACTCCATGGCTTTGGCATAGGAGCAGCGGGCATAGCAGAGGTCGCCGATGTGGCACAGGGCCTTGGCACAGGTGTGCAGGTCGGTCGGATCCTGGCTTTGGGCTGTGCGGCGGGCCAGCATGTTGAAGGCCGTGAGGGCCAGTTCCTCGTCGCCATTCTCCAGCGCACGCTCGCCCCGGGCCAGCAAGGCGGGGTTGTCCAGGCGGGCCAGCCGGGCATACTGCGCCTGGACCTGCTGCGGAAGCATGTCGGTGGCTGCGCTGTTTTCGGCGCATAGGCGCGGGGCGGCCATGCCGGTGAGCAGGGCAAACAAGACTGCCAGCAGGGCGGTATGTAAACGGTAGGGGCGGTGTGTCATTCGGGATGCGGGGCTTTTGCAGTGGGTGGAATTTGGCTGCGAAACTACGCAATTTTTGGCACTCCGCTCAGTCGTGCCGGTGAAAAAGTGGAAGCGTTGAGGCCCGCGCGGCCTGCTTTCGGACAGCTGGGCTGTCTGCGAGCGGGGGCGAGGGGCGGGCCGTCAGGGCGTTTCCCGGATGAAGTGGGGGAAGAGGTCGTCGCCGTAGTCCGGGGCATGGCGGAAGCCGCGGTAGGCGAAGGAGGAGAGTTGCGTGCTCCGGAACTTATATTATATACTCAAGTTTCGAAGTTAGGTATTAAGGAGTGAATATACACAAAACATGGAGGTAGTTGAAAACTTGCAGGAATTGGTGGACGAAGGCGAAATATACGAAACCATTGAAGACGTTTGGCCTGACTATCCCACCAAGGAAGGAGGACTTCCTCTTCAACGAAGACGAGTATGAAACCGTCACATCTTACTGACCAACGAAAAAGACACGAGCAGGGCAAATGCTCGTGTCTTTTTCGTTGGGGGAAACCCCGGAGACTCCGGACTACCCCGGAGTCTCCGGCCCGAGGCTTATTCCTCTTCGCCCCAGCTATCTTCAAAGGAGTCGCGTTCTTGGCTCATTGCATTGGTGGCATCCTGCGCTTCGCTGCCGTATCCGATGGCGGGAGATTGGGCAATGAACGTGTCGAGGTGCATGGCTATGCTAAGCACAGTGGGTTTTTGATAGGTCTTTTTCATGTCGAATAGATGCTATGCTGATTATTTTACAATGAGTTTCTTACCGTTTTGGATGATGAGGCTACCCTTGGCAGGCTGGAACACGCGGCGGCCTTGCAGGTCGTACATAGGTGCTTTGCTGTCGAGCGTCACGACTGTCTCGGGCAGACCTGTCTGCGTGTTGCCAAAGTCAAGTTTCAGAGCGGGCGACGTGCTCGAAACGCTCAGGTAAGCCTTGTTCATGGCCAGCGTGGTGCCTGTTATGGCCGGATAGAAGGCGATGCCTTCCGATCCCTTGGCCAGGATGTAGTCGTTGGCAACGGTGGAGTGGGCAGCTCCGGCTGTATGCAGGAAGAAGTTCGATACGATGCTGGCCTGTGCTTCGTCGGCAGCGGGCACCATGCAGGCCGAGGTAACACCTGTGTTGCCTACGAGCAGCACGCCTTGGTTAGCGGGCAAAGCAGCTTCGGTGATGGCCTTGAGCGTCACGCTCTCCGTACCTTCTTCAGCATAATAAGCCGTTACGTTCTCGGGAATCACCGTGGGGAAGGGCGCACTGAACGTGCCGAGCGTAGCACCTTCTGCCAATCCTGTCACCTTCGTGTC
>CALZMA010000072.1 GCA_945788445.1 uncultured Bacteroidales bacterium
TCACTTGCCCTGGGCTGGGAGCTCGTTGCCCCTGCGGGGCGCGCGTTGAACGCATCTTGCCCAACTGGCGGAAGGGCGCCTGCCCTGAAAATTCAAAGCCTGGGTTTGTTTTTGGGAGGGGTGGGGGATTTTTCCCAATTGGCGACAAGCGTTCAACGCGCGCCCCGCAGGGGCAACAAGCTCCCAGCCCAGGGCAAGCGAGCGCAGCGAGCGACACCCTGGGTTTTGTCGAGGCGCAAACGATACGCCCCCGGAGGGGGCAAAAGCCATGGCAGGAACGCTTCTGTCGTTGCTTTTGCCCCCTTCGGGGGCGCATCGGAAATCCGTCCGCGTAACCCAGGGTGTCGTTCGCTTCGCTCACTTGCCCTGGGCTGGGAGCTCGTTGCCCCTTCGGGGCGCGCGTTGAACGCATGGCACCCTGCTATTTTTCCTTCGGGGCGCGCGTTGAACGCATGATACCCTGCCATATTCCCTTCGGGGCGTGCGTTGAACGCCTGGCACCCTGCTATTTTCCCTTCGGGGCGTGCGTTGAACGCCTGACACCCTGCTATGAACGCTTCGGGGCGTGCGTTGAACGCATCTTGCGCAACCGGTGGAAGGGTGCCTGCCCAAAAACCGTTTGGGCTGGGCGGCGGATTTAATAATTGAACGTGCTGCCGCCGAGGAACTCGCGGAGGAGCGAGGTGGGGGGCAGGCCATGGATGGAAATGGGGCGGACGTAGGAGAGAAACTTGCGGAGGCGGTAGGCTTCCGAGTATTCGGGTGCATTCTCCGGCACCTGTTCCAGCAGCGGCAGGGCCTGTTCGCGCAGCGCGGCGAGTTCGAAGAGCAGGGCCGTGTTCATCATCTCGTCGGCCTGTTCCTGGAAGGGGAAAATCCAGCGCTCCTCGCCGCGGCGCACCGACGGCCACTGCCGGATGGTCTCCTGTGCCGAGCGGGCGCGGTACTTGAAATCCCGTACAATGCGCCGCAGCAAGCGGTTGTCCGTCGTGGGAATGTAGTTGTGGTCGTCGAGGAGGATGGTGGTGAGTGCGGAAGCGTAGATGCGGAACTTGCTGTTCTCCGCCACGCCCTCGGTGAGTTTCGGGTTGAGCGCGTGGATGCCTTCGAGGATGAGCACGTCGTCCGGTTTCAGCTGCAACTTCTGTCCGCTCATTTCGCTCACCCCCTTCTCGAAGTTGTAGCGCGGTGTCTCCACCTCCTCGCCTCGGAGCAGGGCGTTGATTTGCGCCGTGAGCAGCTGCGTGTCCATCGCGTCGATGTGCTCGAAGTCATATTCCCCCTGTTCGTCGAGGGGCGTCTTCACGCGGTCCACGAAGTAGTCGTCGGTCGAGAGCGGCACGGGGCGCAGGCCGCAGGCCAGGAGCTGCACGCTCAGCCGTTTTGAGAACGTCGTCTTGCCGCTCGACGAGGGGCCCGCAATCAGGATGACCCGCAGCTCGCGGTGCGCCGCGATGTGGTCCGCCATGCGGGCAATCTTCTTCTCCTGCAGCGCCTCGCTTACATTGATGAGCTGGTTGGCGTAGCCGCGGCGGCACGCCTCGTTGAGTTCGCCCACGGTGGTCACCCCGAGGATTTCGTTCCAGCGGTGCTGCTCCTTGAACACGCCGAACATCTTCGGCTGTTCCACCATGGGGCGCAGCGCGTCGGGGTGCTTCGGGTCCGGGAGGCGGAGCAGGAGTCCGTCGCCGAAGGGGACGAGGTCGAAGAGGTAGAGCTGCGAGGTGCGGATGAGGAGCGAGCCGTAGAAATAGTCCGCCGTGTCGCCGAGCGTGTAGTAGGTGGTGTAGAGCGCGCCGAGGCCCTCCAGGAGCTGCGCCTTGCTCTCCAGCCCGTCCGCGCGGAAGCGTGCGACGGCCTCGTCGGTGGGGCAGGTGATGCGGTGGAAGGGCAGGTCCTCGCGGACCATCTCGTCCATGCGCGCCTTCAGCTTCGGGGCCACTCCGGCCGCGTTGTCCAGTCCCGCGAGGCGGCAGTAGTAGCCGTTGGACACGGGCGTGTCGATGCGCAGGCGCACGTTCGGGCCCAGCACGTCGCGCACGGCCTTGTAGAGCACGAAGAAGAGCGAGCGCGTGTAGGTGCGCAGGCCGGAGGACGAGGTGATGTCGAGAAACTCCACGTCCTTGTCGTTGAAAAACATGAAGTGGAGGCCCTCCACCTTGTTGTTTACCTTCGCCGAGGTGGCGCCGTGGGGGAAATGGAGGTCGAGCATCTCGTAGACCTCCTCGAGGGTGAAACCGATGGGCACGCGGTGGGAGCGGCCCGTGTTCTTGCAGCGTATGGTGATGTTCTTGCTCATGAAAATCAGGATTTCGGGGTTTGGAGGCAAATGTAGTGATTTCGGGGAAACGCCCCCGCCCGACAAGGTTAATAAAGCGTTAAACGGGCGGCGGAGCGGCATTTTCAGTCCCTTTTTGAAAAAAATCGGCAAAAAGCATCGCGAATAGTTGTTCAGCCTCAGGAAAGTTCGTACTTTTGCACCCGCTGCGCCCACAAGGGAGTGGCCAAACTAATCAATCCATTCAATTACAATGTACTTAAATCCTGAAATCAAAAAAGAGATCTTTGGCAAGTACGGACAGTCTAATTCGGACACTGGCTCGGTTGAAAGCCAGGTGGCCTTGTTTTCTTACCGTATTGCCCACTTGACGGAGCACATGAAGGCAAACCGTAAAGATCATACGACTGAGCGTTCGCTCGTGAAGCTCGTAGGTAAGCGCCGCGCGCTGCTTAACTACCTGAAGCGCAACGACATCGAGCGCTATCGTAACCTCGTGAAGGCCCTCGGCCTGCGTAAGTAATCCTTGCGCCGCCGGAAGCATTCACGCTTGCTTTCAAAGAAAAACGAAACCCTGCCGCAGCCCTCGGGCTCCGGCAGGGTTTTGTTGTTGTATGCCTGTGTCTTGTACCGCCTCGCCTCACTTCACCCGCACCAGGGTCAGTCCGTCGCGCTCCGCGAGGATCACCTGTTCCACGCGCGGGTCTGCCGCCACGTGGTCGTTGAAGCGGCGGATGGCCACGGTCTGCGCGTCGCGGTCGTAGGCGGGGTCCACGACGTGTCCGTCCCAGAGCGTGTTGTCGGCCAGGAGGAGCGAGCCCGGGTGCATGAAGGGGAGGAGGAGGTCGTAGTATTCGACATACTCCCGCTTGTTCGCGTCGATGTAGGCCACGTCGATGGAGAGCCCCATCGGGGGGAGGAGTTCGAACACGTTGCCCACGTACATTTCCACCTTGGCCGCGTAGGGCGCGCCCTCGAGCCAGGGCCGCGTGAAGGCCTCCTGCTCGTCGTTCACCTCAAAGGTGTGGACCGTGGCCCCCGCCTCCATGCCCGAGGCCATGGCCAGCGCCGAATAGCCCGAGTAGGTGCCGATTTCCACCACGGTCCGCGGGCGTGCCAGCTGCATGAGCATACGCAGGAGCTGTCCCTGCACGGGGCCCGAGGCCATGCGCGGCCGCAGGAGGTGGAGGTTCGTGGCCCGGAAGAGGCGGTGGAGATAGGGGTCGGGCGGAGTGGAGTGGCGGGCTATGTAGTCGTTGAGCATGGGGCGGGGCAGGGGTTAGTTGGGGTAGGTTTCTTCGCCCTCCGTCTCGAAGAGGTTCTTCACGATGTTCATTTCCATAAACGAGGTGCGCTGCTCCTTGCGCTGCGAGCCGAGGTAGCAGATGCGGTCCTCGGGCCGGAGCATGTTGTCCGAGAGGAGTTTGCGCAGGGCGGCGAGCAGGAACTCGTGGCCGTAGCTCTTCATGGGCATATAGATGGCGTAGACACCGTAGGAGAGGGCCAGGTGGCGCACCGTCTTCGCCTTGTAGCAGATGGCCAGGATGTTGCACTTGCCCCGGAACGACGACACGTAGCGGGCCGTGCGTCCCGTGTAGGAGTCCATGATGATGGCGCGCAGCTTCATGGTCTTGGTGGCCATCACCGCCTCCTTGGAGAAGAACTCCGTGACGTCGGGGTTCGGGGAGAGGGGGATGTCGAGGTCGCCGAACTCGCGGAACGACTCCTCCTCGGCCTGCTGCGCGATGGTCGCCATCACGTTGACCGCCTCCACGGGATAGTCGCCGTAGGCCGTTTCGCCCGAGAGCATCAGCGCGTCGGCGCGGGAGTAGACCGCGTTGGCGATGTCCGTGACCTCCGTGCGGGTGGGCCGCGGGTTGTGGATCATGCTCTGGAGCATCTGCGTGGCCACGATGACGGGCTTGTGTGCGCGGATGGCCTTGTCCACGAGTCGGCGCTGGATGCCCGGGATGCGCTCCTGGGGCACTTCGATGCCCAGGTCGCCGCGGGCCACCATGATGCCGTCGGCCGCTTCGAGGATTTCGTCGATGTGGTCCACGCCCTCCTGGTTCTCGATTTTCGCAATGATGCGGATGTCGCTGTGGGCCGCGTCGAGGATGGCGCGGAGCTCCTCCACGTCCTCCTTGGAGCGGACAAAGCTGTGGGCAATGAAGGCCACGTCGTAGTCGATGGCGAAGGCGATGTTCTCCTTGTCGCGTTCGGTGAGTGCGGGCAGGTTGATGCGCACGCCGGGCACGTTCACGCTCTTGCGCGAGCCGAGGGTGGCATCGTTCTCCACGCGGCAGGTGAGCGCAGCCCCGTCGGCGTGTTCCACGATGAGGCCCAGGGCGCCGTCGTCGATGAGGATTTGCGCCCCCACGCCCACGTCTTTCGTGAAGTCCTTGTAGGTCACGGCGATGGTCTGCGCCGTTGTTTTCAGTTCGGCGTTGCCCACGATGGAAACGATGTCGCCGCGCTTCAGTTCTATGGGCTGGTCGGTGGCCGTCGTGCGCACTTCGGGCCCTTTGGTGTCCACGAGGATGGCAATGTGGCTCGACACTTCGCGCACGTTGTCGATCACTTTCTTCATGCCCTTGGCATCCTGGTGGGCCGTGTTGAGGCGCACCACGTTCATGCCTGCGTCGTAGAGTTGCTGGATGAGTCCGACGTCGCAGCGGAGGTCGGAGATGGTAGCCACGATTTTGGTTTTCTTGTACATAGTTCAGTCAGTCAGATGGTGAGAGTTCAGGAAAAAGGTAGGGATGGTCCGGTCGGTCCGGGGGGCGCGCCGCGGCGGGAAGGGCTCACTGCGCCCCCTTCAGCGCCTCGAGGGCGAGCCGGTAGCTGTCCAGGCCGAAGCCGCACACGATGCCGCGGCAGGCCGGGGCAAGGAGCGAGCGGTGGCGTATCTCCTCGCGGCGGTGAACGTTGGTGATGTGGAGTTCCACCACGGGGCAGTCGAGCGAACGGATGCAGTCGGCCAGCGCGAGGCTCGTGTGGGTATAGGCCCCGGCGTTGAGCGCGATGCCCTCCACGCCCTCGTCCGAGGCGCGCTGGAGGCGGTCAATGAGTTCGCCCTCGATGTTGCTCTGGTAGTAGTCGATTTCGTCGTCGGGGTAGCGCCGGCGGAGAGCCTCGAGGCATTCGTCCATCGTGCCCGAGCCGTAGACGTTCGGTTCGCGGCGTCCCAGCCAGTTGAGGTTGGGTCCATTCACGATAAGCAGTTTCATGGAGCAGGTGAAAGTTTATTTTG
>CALZMA010000073.1 GCA_945788445.1 uncultured Bacteroidales bacterium
TCAGATTAATCAGAAGAATCCGTAATCAAAAAAGGGTCCGCATTTTTATTGATTACGGATTCATCTGATTTTTCTGATTATTGAAAGCCCAGGGTTGCCCGCTCCCGTGCAGTGCGGATTTTATTGCACGAGCACCTTCTGGCCGCCGACCACGTAAACGCCGGGCTGGAGGCCGCCGACGGTGTGGAAGCCCTCGGTGAGGTGGAGCTGGCGCACGAGGGCACCCGAGGCCGAGTAGATCTTCACCGTCTGCGCCTTGCCGGCGGTGATGCCGAGTGCACCGCGTCCGCCGCTGACCTTCAGGTAGCTTTCGGCCTTCGCCGAATTGAGTCCTTCGAGCACGGGGTCGTAGCCGTACTTCTCGTCGAGGAAGTCAATGCGTTTGCCAAGCCACGTCTTGATGTAGTTGGCCGCCTTGGTGATGCCGCCGTGGTACTGCGGCCAGCGCTGCTGTTCGCGTGTCGTGGCACGGCTGTCGGCAAAGAGCGAGGCGTAGTCGGCCACGCGCTGCACGAGCGCATCCTTCTGCCAGTGGCCGCGGCGGAGTTCGCAGTAGCGTTCGGCCAGTTCGTAGTCCCAGGGGATGGAACTGCTCTTGAGGCGGTAGTAGATGGTGTGTTCGCCGTGTTCGTTGGCCCAGAGGAACTGGTCGAAATCCTGTTCCGCCCCCGTGATGGAGGTGGAGCCGTCCCAGCGCGCACCGAGCACGCCGTCGAGGTCCCAGGGGGCCAGACCGAGGCGGTTGCCCTCGGCACCGTCCTTGTCGTAGACGAAGTAGAACATGTTCTTGCCGTGGTTGTCCGTGGCGAGGAGGAGTTCGATGAAGAGGTAGTAGTCCTTCAGTACGGGATAGTCGAAGTAGGTGGCAAGCTGCGAGTCAAATTCGCCCTGCGTGCTGATGCAGACAAAGTTGATGGCGTCCCAGAGCGGCTTCCAGTCCACTGCTTCCTCCTCGTAGTCGGGGTATTTGAACTCATACTCGCACCAGGTCTCTTCGCCGAGGAGGTTCTTGTAGGGCGAGGGCGACATCATGCTGAAGTACTCTTCGTCCATTTCGTGGCCCATGAACACCTCGTAGCTCCACTGCGACGACTTGTAGAGCAGGCCATGGATTTCCTCCTGACCCGTGGTCGACTGGTCGGCCGCCACGTATTTCTTCAGCTTCAGCTGTTTGCGGTCCATCTTCTCCGTCATGCAGTAGAGGCCGTGGTAGCTGCCGTTGAGCATCACTTCGACAAACTGGCCGCGCGTGCCCGTGCGGGCTTTCTTCTCGCGGTCCTTGTAGTAAGGAGGCGTGGAGAAGTCGTTCCAGATGTCCGTGGAAACGCGGTTGCGCATGCAGGCCGGGTCTACGGCCATGGCATCGAGTATCCAGTTGTTGTCGTTGCGGAGACCGAAGAAGGAGCGGTCCACGGAGTTGCCGGCTTCGTCGCGGAGCTTGATGGCGTAGGCTTTCTTGCTCTTGCCCATGGCCGTTGCGCCGCGGTAGCGGTAGGCGGCGATGAAGGTCGAGTCGTGTCCCTCCACGTTGGCGTCCGTCACGCGGATGGAGCCGCTGGTGTAGAAGTCGCCGTTGCACGTGGGCACGTTCACCTCCACGATGGGGAGCCAGGTGAAGATGAGCTTGGCCGTGTCCTGCGGCGTGCCTTCGGCATCGGAGAGCACGAGGGTGTAGTCCTGCCGGGCCGAGGGGTCCTGGAGCACAATTTCGCCCGTGGCCTCGTCCGGGGTGGCTTCGGCCAGCGTCACGTTCCAGCCCGCGTAGCCCGTGAAGGGCTTGGCCGTCAGCGTGGTGCGCCACTCGCCGCCGTCGCGGAGCTGCACGGGAAGCGGCGAGAAGTAGTTGCCCGAAGCGTTGTCGAAGACGAGTTGCTTGTTGTTCAGGCGGAGCGAGTCGATGACCGCCGTGAAGCCCAGCTTGCCGGGGTCGATGTCGCCCGTGTCGTCGAAGGTGATGCCCTGCGCGGCGAGGTGGACGATGTGGCGGCGGTCGGAGGAGGCGAACACGAAGGTCGAGCCCGGGTCTACGCTGTAGAGGCCGATGGCTGAACCGCTGTAGTCGTTCCAGCAGGTGTATTCGCTCTGCGTCGGGTCGGTCTGGATGAGGTTGTCCATCTTTTCGATGGTGTAGCCGGGATACTGGTAGTCGGCGCTCCAGCCCAGGGTCCAGAGGTTGGCGGCGGTCACCTCATCGGTGAGGTTGAGGGGCGAGGTGTCGCCCATGTCTTCGGTGTAGTAGGTGGAGACGAGGTGGCCCGACTCGGAGTAGATTTGCGTGCCCCGGTCGGTGTGTACGAAGTAGAACTGCGTGCGTTCGCTGGCGTGCTTGGCCTGGCCGAGGGTCCAGTAGTTTTCGCGCACATACTGCTTGCGGCGTATGTTCACGATGGAGTAGAGCACAGGGTTGGCGGGGTCGGAGGTGTAGACGACGGGCGAGGAGAGGCCCGTGTTTTCCCAGTATTCCCCTTCGTCGCTCTTGCCCTGCGTGCCCGTGAAGGGCGCTGTGGGCTCGTCGCCGCCGGGGGTGTCGCCGTCCTTTTCCGAGAGGATGGCGAAGAGCTCGTTGTCCGAACCGTAGCCCTCGTAGGTCCCGAGCAGGTAGGTGCCGTCGGTGCGGAGGTTGAAGATGTGCGTGGGGTTGCTCACGCTGCGGACGAGGAAGTAGCTGCCCGATGCCTCGATGGTCCAGCGGCTGTCATCGTTCTGCTTGTAGTCCGTGAGCTTCAGCCCCTTCACGGCACCGGGGAAGCGTTCCGTGGTGTAGGTGATGAACTGGCCCGTGGAGGCATTGCTGATGGTGTAGCCGTCGCCGTCGGCCCTGATGAACCACCAGGCATCGTCGGTGAGCGTGCCCTGCGGGTCGAAGTAGAGTTCGGGCAGCTGTCCGTGGGCCACGCCCGGGACGAGCACGCTGCCGGCGTACTGCTTGCAGCTGAATCGGTACTTCGTCTGGCTGTCGAAGTCGGCTGCCAGCAGGCTCAGGGCCAGAGAGAACCAGGCAGTCAAAGCAAGGATAAACGACTTTTTCATGATAAAGCAAAGTGTTGGAAGGCGCGCCCGGCGCGGTTGTGCGAGTGGGCCTGTCAGCTTAAAAGCTTATACGTTGATGGGTGGATGGGGGTAGGAGGATAAGAGTGAATAAGGTTACGGGCTAAAGCGTTTTGCACAAAGCGTCACTGAATAGCCTCATAACCTTATTGCCTCTCACCTTGCGATGCGGGCTTCGCAAGGACTTATTGTTTGACAAATTTGAAACTCTTGAAGTAGACCTGCCGGTCGCTTCCGCTCACGTTCGTCAGGCGGAGCTTGGAAGCCGTGAGGCCGCCGAGCTCGTTGCCCGTGTGAATCACGGGGTCGTCGGCGCTGTAGTGGAGCAGGCTGACGGTGCGCCATGCGCCGTTCTGGAAGAATTCGAGCTTGAAGTGCTTGGCCACGTCGTTCACGCCGAGGTTGAAGTCCATGCCGGCAAACGTGATGTCGCGGTCACACTCGATGAGGAGCGAGCCGCCGGCCTGCCACTGGATGACTTCCAGCGCGGGGGTGACGCTCACCTCGTTGCCGCGTACCGTGACGGGCAGCAGGGCCAGCTGCTTCACGTCGGACGAGAGCTTGTAGGGGTTGTAGTCGGCCGTGTTGAGGAGGCTTGTGCCCTTTTCGGCGTTGTACTTGTCCACCGCCTTCGTGAAGAGCTGGTTGGCCGTGGGGAGGAGCACCTTCGTGGCCACCTTGATGCCCGGTTGCAGGGCGTGGCGCACGCTGGAGTTCTCCA
This sequence comes from uncultured Bacteroidales bacterium, assembly GCA_945788445.1. Lineage (GTDB taxonomy): Bacteria > Bacteroidota > Bacteroidia > Bacteroidales > Bacteroidaceae > Alloprevotella. Next base: position 3,770 of record CALZMA010000073.1, read on the forward strand.
GTTCGTACATTTGCTCCTGGAGCGAGCGGGCCTGGTTGTAGAGGGCCTCGAAGGTGATGGCGCCGTCGGCGTAGTCCGTGCGGTGGATGAGGTTCATGAGGCAGACGGCGTTGCCGTATTCAGCCACGTTCTTGGCCTGGAGCAGCCAGGGGCGCAGCTCGCGGATGAGTTCGGGGTTCGACTTGTCGCCCAGCAACACGTCGGCAGAGATTTTCAGTTCCCAGCACTTCTGCATCAGTTCTGCCACCGCCTTCACGTCGCCCGCAAGTGCCTTCTCCGTGAGGGGCTTCAGTTCCTCGCCCTCTTCGCGGCGGAAGCCGTGGCCGTTGGGGCCGAGGTCCTTGTTGTAGAGCGCGAAGGTGCGGAGCGCGTCCTTGTTGGCGGGGAGCACGGCCTGCAGGCCCTTCTCCCAGTCGCGGTCGGCGTCGTATGCCTTCATGTTCCAGCAGTAGTCGGCGATGCCGTAGAGCGAGATTTTGGAGGCTTCGGCGTGTTCCATGGGGTTGGAAACGAAGCCCGACATGTCGCCGGCGATGTCCAGGCCGTTGCCGTAGGCCGGGCCGAGGAGGATGTGGTCGCGCACGAAGTCGCTCACGGGGAAGTTCCACCAGATGTATGCCTTGCGGTCGATGCGGCTGTTGATCCACTCCATGCTCTCCTTGTCGATGCAGTGGACCACCGTGTTGCCCGTCCACATGATGGCGATGTCCTTGTTCATCTTCGTGCCGAGGGTGCGTAGGTAGCCCTTCTCGTCGTTGGCCCAGGCGCGGTTGTATTCCGTGGGACACATGATGAGGGGCTTCACGTCCTTGTGGGTGGCAATGAAGTGGTCGTCTACATAATTGAGGAGTTCGGCCTGCTTGTCTGCCTTCGTGCCCTCGCCCCAGATGTCGTCGAAGAAGACAGCGAAGGAGCGGATGCCGAGGGCGTACATCTTTTCGAGTTTGGCCATGAGTGCGTCGCGGTCTTCCACGGTCCATTTGATGTCGATGCCCGGGTGGATGGCCCAGTAGAAGTTCACGCCCCAGAGCTTGGCGTGCTCGTTGAGCTCCTGGATGCGCTTGGCTTCCGCATCGGGATAGGCTTCGCGCCAGTGGTCGCGGTGGTAGGGGTCGTCCTTCGGCCCGTAGATGTAGACGTTCATCTTGTTGCGGCCGTAGAACTCGATTTGGCTCAGGCGGGCCTTGTGGCTCCAGGGGGTGCCGTAGAAGCCTTCGACGGTGCCGCGGAAGTCCACGTCGGGCCAGTCGGTCAGCGTGCAGGGCTGGAGTTTTCCTTCAGATACCGAGGCCAAAAGCGTCTGTACGCCATAGAAAAGTCCCTGTTCGTCGGCTGCGGCGATGACAGCGCCTTTGGGCGTAATCTGGAGGAAGTAGCCTTCGGCGCGTGCCGGGACCTGCTTGGCATATTTCTTGACGCTCTTGTCGCCTTTCACGCCCAGCGTGAGCGTGAACGGGGCCTTGGCGTCTTGCTTGACGGAGGAGAGGAGGAGTGCCTTCACCGCGAAACTTTCGGCGCGGCCGGCGTCGGTCTTGACGCTCCACGCCTGCGGGGCATCGAGCAGTTCGCCTGCTGCGACCTCCACCTTTTGGGGCACAGGATTGACTAAGGAAATTTGGGCCGCTGCGGGTGCGCTGCCGAGGAGGGCGAGCAGAAAGCTCACACCGAGAATTTGTTTCTTCATAGACGTTTAGGGTTATTTGGGGACAAATGTACTATTTTCCCCT
>CALZMA010000074.1 GCA_945788445.1 uncultured Bacteroidales bacterium
AAGGCAAATGAAATCCTTTGGTTTTATTTTGCCTTGCGCCCATCTTGCACTAACTTTGCACCCCCCAAAGACAATGAAAATGACCCATCGACTTTTTTCTTTCTTGCTCGCGCTCTGTTGCCTGCCCCTTTCGGCACAAAACGACAGGGCCCAGAAAACGTTGCGCGTGGACTACCAGTTTGCGGGCAACGCCACGCACCAATATATAGCCCTTTCCGAACTCTCTGCCTATAAAGGCTGGGCCGGGCGCAGCGTGAACGTGGACAGCCTCGCCCTCCACGGCAACGGCGACATCACCCTCACCGATGCACGTACGGGCCGCACGCTCTACACGCAGTCTTTCTCCACCCTCTTCCAAGAGTGGGTGACGACCGACGAGGCCCGCACGCTCACCCGTTCGTTTGAAAACACCTTCCTCCTGCCCATGCCTGCCGACTCGGCTCGCATCACCGTGCGCCTCTACCACGCCAACCAGCAGGAGATGGTGCGCTTCACCCACACGGTGCGCCCTGAGGACATCCTCATCCGCCAGCTCGACTGCCGCCAGGTTGCGCCCCACCGCTACCTGCTCCAGAGCGGACGGCCCGAGGAGAAAATCGATGTGGCCATTGTGGCTGAAGGATATACCGAAGGCGAAATGGAGCAGTTCTACGCGGCAGCACAGGAAACCGTCGATGCCATCCTCAGCCACGAACCCTTCGGGCGGCTCAAGGACCGCTTCAACTTTGTGGCCGTGGGCCTGCCCTCCGCCCAGAGCGGCGTGAGCGTGCCCCACGAGGGCAGTTGGACGCAGTCGGCCCTCAGTTCCCATTTCTCCACCTTCTACTCCGACCGCTACCTCACGACGCTCCACCTCTTCGACCTCCACAACGCGCTCACGGACATTCCCTACGAGCACATCGTGATTCTCGCCAACACCGAGACCTACGGCGGTGGCGGCATCTACAACTCCTACACCCTGACCACGGTGCGCAACCCGAAATTCCGTCCCGTGGTGGTCCACGAGTTCGGCCACAGCTTTGCGGGCCTCGCCGACGAATATGCCTACAACGATGCCTACGGCGACTTCTACTTTGCCGACGTGGAACCCTGGGAACAGAACATCACCACCCTCTGCGACTTCGGCCGGAAGTGGCAGGACATGTTGCCCAAGAAGACACCCGTGCCCACTCCCGTGGAAGGACGCAAGCCGAACGACCTCGGCGTGTATGAAGGTGCCGGCTACATGCCCCGCGGCGTGTATCGCCCCACACCCGACTGCCGAATGCGCACCAACGAGTGCAAGGCATTTTGCCCCGTTTGCCAACGCGCCATAGAGCGCCTCATCCAATACTATACCCAAGAGGATTAAGCCGTAAACCATCTCCATGACTACTCCGAAAAAGAAACCTGCCAATAAAACCGCCCGTCCCGCCCGCCGCAACAAGGGGGCCGTTCCCGCCAAAGTGAGCTGGTGGCGGCGCTTGCGTAACGAACAGCCCCTCACCGTGGCGCGCGAATGGCTCCACGCCGACAATGCGCGCTTCATCATGGGCCTCTGTGTACTCGTGGTGAGCATCTTCCTGCTCATGAGCTTCGTCTCCAACCTCTTCACGGGACAGGCCGACCAGAGTGGCGTGCAGAGCGGAAACCTGACCAACCCCGCCAACATCTGCGGCAAGCTGGGCGCCTACGTGGCTTTCTATTTTATGGACAGCTGCTTCGGCGTGTTCTCCGTGTTCATCCCCCTCTTCACGCTGCTCGTGGGCGTGAAACTCATGGGGGCCTACCGCGTGCGGCTCTGGAAGTGGTTCCTCAACTTCTCCATTCTGATGATTTGGGGCTCGGTGTTCTTCAGTCTCATCACCGACCGCCTGCCCGTGGAAGTCGTGCGGAAAATGAGTTTCCGCCTCGGCGGCGGCCACGGCGACTTCATCAAGAGTTTCCTAACCTCCTCGGTGGGCGCTTTCGGGGCATGGATTGCCGTGCTGGCCACGGCCGTGCTCTACCTGATGTACGTTTCGAGCGAAACGGTAAACGTGGTGCGCCGCCTGATGCACCCGCAGGATTTCATCAAGCGCAAGTTGCCCGTGGCGGACGAAAGCAAGGCCGAAGCAAAGCAGCCCGCAGTCGCCACAGACTATGACTACGAGGACGACCCTGCCCCCGAAGCAGAGCCGGAGGACGAACCGGAAGCGGAACTCGACCGCGACCCCTCCGACGAGCCCGCCCAGATTGTCTCACTCGACCTCGCCCCCGTCGCTTCCCAAGAAGAAAAGAAACCGGCCGACCTCGAAATCAAACTGGAAACCGGCAAGGAGGACGAGTCCATGGACCTCGACATCGTGCAGGGCAAGCCCGAAGGCCAAGCTCAGGGCAAGACCGTGGAGGAAGTGAAGGAAATGGAACCCTACGACCCCCGCAAGGACCTGGAGTTCTACAAGTTCCCCTCCATCTCCCTGCTGAAGCACTACGACGAGCAAGGGCCCGCCATCGACATGATGGAGCAGAACGCCAACAAGGACCGCATCATCTCCGTGCTGCGCAACTTCGGCGTGGAAATCTCCAGCATCAAGGCCACCATCGGTCCGACCATCACGCTCTACGAAGTGACCCCCGCACCGGGGGTGCGCATCAACAAGATCCGCAACCTCGAGGACGACATTGCCCTTTCGCTCGCCGCCCTCGGCATCCGCATCATTGCCCCCATCCCGGGCAAGGGCACCATCGGTATCGAAGTGCCCAACAAGAACCCCCGCATCGTTTCGATGGAGAGCATCATCAACACGCGCAAGTTCCAGGACTCCACCTTCGAACTCCCCATTGCCCTCGGCAAGACCATCACGAACGAAGTGTTCATGGTCGACCTCGCCAAGATGCCCCACTTGCTTGTGGCCGGAGCCACGGGTCAGGGTAAGTCGGTGGGCTTGAACGCCATCATCACCTCCTTGCTCTACAAGAAGCATCCCGCCGAACTCAAGTTCGTCATGGTAGACCCGAAGAAGGTAGAGTTCTCCATCTATGCCCCCATCGAGAACCACTTCCTGGCCAAAATCCCCGACGACAACGAAGATCCCATCATCACCGACGTCACCAAGGTGGTGCAGACGCTCAAGAGCCTCTGCCAGCTGATGGACCACCGCTACGACCTGCTGAAGAAGGCCAAGGTGAGAAACATCAAGGAGTACAACGCCAAGTTCAAGTCGCGCCAGCTCAATCCCGAGAACGGCCACGAGTTCATGCCCTACATCGTCGTGATTATCGACGAGTTCGGTGACCTCATCATGACCGCGGGCAAGGAAGTGGAACTCCCCATCGCCCGTATCGCCCAGTTGGCCCGTGCCGTCGGCATGCACATGGTCATTGCCACGCAGCGACCCACGACCAACATCATCACGGGTACCATCAAGGCCAACTTCCCCGCCCGCATGGCGTTCAAGGTGATGTCGCAAATCGACAGCCGCACCATCCTCGACCAGAGCGGTGCCAACCAGCTTGTGGGCAAGGGCGACATGCTCTTCCTGGCAGGCAACACCCCCGTGCGTGTGCAGTGCGCCTTTGTCGACACCCCCGAGGTGGAGCGCATCAACGAGTTTGTGGCCGACCAGCAGGGCTACCTCTCTGCCTTCGAGCTGCCCGAGCCCGAAGTGGAGGGCGACGAGAACGGACCGGCCGCCATCGACGCAGGTTCGCTCGACCCCATGTTCGAGGAGGCCGCCCGCCTCATCGTCGTACACCAGCAAGGGTCGGCCTCACTTATCCAGCGCAAGTTCTCCATCGGCTTCAACCGCGCAGGCCGCCTGATGGACCAGCTCGAGCGTGCCGGCATCGTCGGCCCCACCCGCGGCTCCAAGCCGAGGGAGGTGCTCATCGCCGACGAAATCGAACTCGATGCCAAAATAGCTTCCCTCCACGGAGCCTAAATCGGCTTTTTTCGGACAAAAACCGCTCTGTTAGTCCGAAAAAATATACTTTTGCAAAATCAATAGCGCCAAGCGTCCTGCCCACTACACACGGCGAAGAGCATTGTTCTTCGAAAAGGATAGCGCTTGGCACTGTTCTTGCATGAACGGGCTTGACCTCTGCCGAGCCTCTCTATTCCCAAACCAATAGACCAGCATGACCATCAAACGCATACTACTCAGCTTTTGCCTCGCAGCGGCCGCAACCGGTGCCACCTGGGCACAGACGGCACGACAGGTGCTCGACGAAACAGCAGCCAAACTCAAGAACAGCGGGGGCATCGAAGCCTCCTTCGAAGGCACCCAGTTCAAGGGACTGCAAGAGAACGGAACCACCAACGGGCACATCTATGTGCAGGGCAACAAGTTCAAAATCTCCAGCGATGCCCTCACCACGTGGTTCGACGGCAAAACGCAATGGACGCTCCTCACGGGCAGCGACGAAGTGAACGTGAGCACGCCCACCCCCGCCGAACTCCAGCAGGTGAACCCCTACTCCTTTATCAATATATATAAGCAGGGCTATACCCTCAAGCTCGCACCGACCAACTACCGCGGAAAGGCTTGCCACGAAGTGCGACTCGTGGCGCAGAATACGGCGGAGCCCATCCAGCTCCTCATCCTCGTCATCGACAAGCAGACCCATCTGCCCCAATCCATCCGCCTGAAGGACAAGCAGGGCGAATGGACCCGCATCCGCGTGAACAGTCTGCGCACAGGCCGCCGCTGGGGCGATGCCACCTTCAAGTACGACCCGAAGCAGCACCCCGGTGTGGAAATCGTGGACCTGCGGTAAGGCGGGTGCATACAACGCATTTTTTACTAAAGCATAACCAATAACCGAAAACGACATGGCAATCTCTTGCTTGATACTGGGCTCCGGCCCTGCCGGCTATACAGCCGCCATCTATGCGGGCCGCGCCGGCTTGCGCCCCGTGGTCTATGAAGGACTCCAGCCCGGCGGACAACTCACCATTACCACTGAAATCGAGAACTTCCCGGGATTCCCCGAAGGCATCGATGCCAACGAACTGATGGACGGCATGCGCAAGCAGGCCGAGCGCTTCGGCGCTGAAGTCCGTACGGCCACCGCCGTGAAGGCAGACCTTTCGCAAGCTCCCTACAAGGTGTGGTTCGACGACGACACTGTGGAAGAATGCCAAACCCTCATCATTGCCACGGGAGCCAAGGCCAAGTACCTCGGCCTCGACGATGAAGTGAAATACCAGGGCATGGGCGTGAGCGCCTGCGCTACTTGCGACGGCTTCTTCTACCGCAAGAAAACCGTGGCCGTAGTCGGCGGCGGCGACACAGCCTGCGAAGAGGCCACCTACCTGGCCGGTCTCGCCCAGAAGGTTTACCTCATTGTGCGCAAGCCCTTCCTCCGCGCCTCCAAGGCCATGCAGGACCGCGTGATGCAGAACCCCAAAATCGAAGTGCTCTTCGAGACCAACACCCTCGGCCTCTATGGCGAAGACGGTGTGGAAGGTGCCCACGTGGTGTACCGCAAGGGCGAAGCCGACGAGAAGAAATACGACCTGCCCATCGACGG
>CALZMA010000075.1 GCA_945788445.1 uncultured Bacteroidales bacterium
GCCTGCTTGTTGATGAAGGGCAGGTTGCGCCGGTTCATTTCGGCGATGCGCAGGCCGGCGGCCGTAGCCTCGATGCGCTTGCGGTCCTCCTCGCTGACGGAAGTCGTCATGGCCTCGATGGCATACTTCACGTAGGCCGTGTCGACGCCCATCTGGCTCGTCAGGTACTGCTTGAGGCTTTCGCCCTGTGCCACGCCCATGGCGTAGCTGAAGGTCTTGGCCTCGACGGCCGCGGGGATGGTTTCGGCGGCGGGAACGGTAGCCACCGGTTTCGGAGCCTTCGCCTTCTTGCCCCTCTTCTGCGCCGCGGCGGGCGTGAGCGTGAGGGCGGCGAGGGCCAGTGTGAGAATAGCGGAAAGTTTCATGATCGATGAAAGTCAGTTGTCCGGTGTCCGGTTATTTCTTGCCGAGGAGCGTAATCTTGAAGATGAGTGCCGAGTAGGGAGGGATGGGTCCCGTGCCGCGGTCGCCGTAGCCGAGTTCGTAGGGCACGTAGAGTTCCCAAGTGGCGCCGATGGGCATCTGAGTGAGTGCCGTCTGCCAAGCCTTGATGGTGTTGGCGAGAGCCAGCGTGGCCACGCCTTCCTTGGCGCGTTCGGAGCTGTCGAATACGGTGCCGTTCACCAGTTTGCCTTCATACTTCACGCGGATGCTGTCCGTGGCGCTCACGCGGTCCGTGCCCTGTCCCGGTTCGATGACCTTGTAGAGCAGTCCGCCGCCGAGAGCCTTCACGTCCTTCTCCTTGGCCTTCTTGGCGATGAAGTCGTTGCTTTCCTTGCGCTGCTTGCTGAACATGAACTCCATGATGCGGCGGTTGGCCTCTTCCTTGTCAACGAGCTTGCCGTTGATCTTGAGTGCCGTCTTGCCCTTGGCGAGCGCCATGTAGCCTGCGATGAAGTTGCGTTCGCTCACCTTCTTCGTGGAGTCGCCCTGGAACACCTGGCTCTCGATCATGGGGAGCTGCATCTTCAGCTGCATACCGGCCTGCACGCCCATGTAGCGGGCGAGCTTCTTCTTGTCGTCGGCGGCCTTCATGCCTTCGCTGAAGCCCTTGAGAAATTCGTCCACGTAGGCCGAGTCGCTGCCCTGCTGGGCGAGCATCTGGGCGAAGTCCTTCTCTTCGGCAGAGAGCACCATGCCCATTTCGTAGCTGAGCGTGTCGATGTCGGTTTCCAACTTGGCCTTGTGGCCGCCACTGTTGCAGGAGCTGAGCAGAGCAGCGGCTGCAAAAGTCATTGCAATGATTTTTTTCATACTATGTTTGATTTTTGTTGTATAGACGCAGGGTTGATTATTTCACCACCTCGATGAGTTCCACGTCGAACACGAGGGCGGCGTAGGGCGGAATGCTCTGTCCGGCGCCGCGTTCGCCATAGGCGAGCTGGTAGGGGATGAAGAAGCGGAACTTGGCGCCTTCGCCCATGAGCTGCACGCCTTCCGTCCAGCCGGCAATCACGCCGTTGAGCGGGAACACGGCCGGTTCGCCGCGGCGGTAGGAGGAGTCGAACACCGTGCCGTCGGTGAGTCGGCCTTCGTAGTGGCACTTCACGCGGTCCGTGGCCTTGGGCTTCGCGCCCGTGCCTTCGGTGAGCACCACGTACTGCAGTCCGCTGGGCAGCACCGTCACGCCTTCCTTCTGGGCGTTCTCGGCCAAGTAGCGCTCGCCTTCCTCGCGCACGGCCTTGCCGGCCTCGGCCTGCTGGCGCTGGAGGAATTCAGTGACCGTGCGCTGTGCCTCGCCGTCGTCGAGGAGCGTGGCGTGGCCTTCGAGCACGTCGGTTACAGCCTGCGCAAACTGCGTGGCGTTGAGGTTTTTCACACCCATGCCCTTGAGGTTGTGGCCGATGACCATGCCCAGGGCGTAGCTAAGATTTTCCATAACGATTGTTTGTCAGTTTTAGTTGTTGCAAAAGAAGAGTGGGCCGGCCCGTTCCGCCGCGTGTCGCTCCGGGGCCTGGATTTGTCTTTTCAAAGCCTGCGACTGAAATTTCAAAAGGCGGGATTGAAAATTCAAAGCCTGCGACTGAAAATCCGAAGCCTGCGACCGGCGGCGCGGGAGGCGGAAGGAGGGTCCTTCGCGCGGGCCTGTTTAAATCAAGGCGCAAAAGTACGGATTTTTTTTGGGCGTGAGGGGCCTTGGCTCTTGTTTTTTTCTTCCGTCTTCCTTAACTTCGCGCCACGTGGAGCAGTCCGCTGCGCCCGTTGCGGGGCGCGACTGCGCGTAAAAGCTGAACATCATGAAGAAAAAACTCGTATTTCTCACGGGAGCGGGCATGAGTGCGGAGAGCGGCTTCAGCACCTTCCGCGATGCCGACGGACTCTGGGAGCGCTACCCCGTGGAGAAAGTGGCCACGCCCCAGGGGTGGGCCGAAGACCCCCGTCTCGTCACCGACTTCTACAACGGCCTGCGCCGCCAGCTCCTCACGGCCAAGCCCAACCGCGGCCACGAAATCGTGGCGGAGCTGGAGGAGCTCTTCGACGTGACGGTCGTCACGCAGAACGTCGATGACCTCCACGAAAGGGCCGGGAGCTCGCACGTCGTCCACCTCCACGGCGAACTGATGAAAGTCTGCTCCAGCGCCGACCCCGACGACCCGCGCTGCTGGCAGACCCTCACGGCCGACAACGTCGAGGTGCCCCACGGGGCCCGCGCGGCCGACGGTTCCCTGCTGCGTCCGTGGATTGTGTGGTTCGGCGAGGCCGTGCCCAACCTCGAGCTGGGTGCCGACGCCGCCGAAGCGGCCGACATCTTCGTCATCGTGGGCTCCTCGCTCAACGTCTACCCCGCCGCCGGCCTGGTGCGCTACGTGCGTCCCGGCCGTCCCGTGTACCTCATCGACCCGAAGCCCGTGCACGTCGCCTCGCGCCAGCCCATCGAGGTCATCCAGGACGTGGCCACGCGGGGCATGGAAGAACTGGCCCGCCGCCTGAAAGCCCTGGCTTAGACGGCGAAGATGCAAATCCTTCGGCTTTTCTTTTGCTTTGCCTTCTGTTTTTCATAATTTTGCGCCCAAAACTTAAACAACTACCCAATGGCACAAGAAGACGTATTCAAGAAAATCGTTTCACACTGTAAGGAGTATGGTTTCGTGTTCCCGTCGAGCGACATCTACGACGGCCTCGGCGCAGTCTACGACTACGGACAGAACGGTGTGGAACTCAAGAACAATATCAAGCAATACTGGTGGCAGTCCATGGTCCTGCTCCACGAGAACATCGTGGGCATCGACTCGGCCATCTTCATGCACCCCACCATCTGGAAGGCGTCGGGCCACGTGGACGCTTTCAACGACCCCCTCATCGACAACCGCGACTCAAAGAAGCGCTACCGCGCCGATGTCCTCATCGAGGAGCAAATCGCCAAGTATGAGGAGAAGATAGACAAGGAAGTGGCCAAGGCCCGCAAGCGCTTCGGCGAAGCCTTCGACGAGGCACAGTTCCGCTCCACCAACGCCCGCGTGCTCGAGCAGCAGGCCAAGCGCGACGCGCTCCACCAGCGCTACGCCGACGCCATGAACGCCATGGACCTCAACGAGCTGAAGCAGATTATCCTCGACGAGGAAATCGTATGCCCCATCTCCGGCACGCGCAACTGGACCGACGTGCGCCAGTTCAACCTCATGTTCAAGACCGAGGTGGGCTCCACCGCCGAGGGTGCCTCCACCATCTACCTCCGCCCCGAAACGGCACAGGGAATCTTCGTGAACTACCTCAACGTGCAGAAGACGGGCCGCATGAAGGTGCCCTTCGGCATCGCGCAGATAGGCAAGGCTTTCCGCAACGAGATTGTGGCCCGCCAGTTCATCTTCCGCATGCGCGAGTTCGAGCAGATGGAGATGCAGTTCTTCGTGAAGCCCGGCACCGAGCTGGATTGGTTCAACAAGTGGAAGGCTTACCGCCTCGCCTGGCACGAAGCCCTCGGCTTCGGCGAGGAGAACTACCGCTACCACGACCACGAGAAGCTCGCCCACTACGCCAACGCCGCCACGGACATCGAGTTCCACATGCCCTTCGGCTTCAAGGAGGTGGAAGGCATCCACTCGCGCACCAACTTCGACCTCAGCCAGCACGCGAAGTTCTCGGGCAGAAAAATCGAGTACTTCGATCCCGAGCTGAACGAGAGCTACACGCCCTACGTCATCGAGACGTCCATCGGCGTGGACCGAATGTTCCTCAGCGTCATGTGCCACGCTTACCAGGAGGAGAAGCTCGAGGGCGGCGACAGCCGCGTCGTGCTGAAGCTCCCCGCAGCGCTCGCACCCGTCAAGCTCGCCGTGCTCCCGCTCGTGAAGAAGGACGGCCTGCCCGAGAAGGCGCACGAAATCATGCAGGACCTGAAGTTCCACTTCAACTGCAAGTACGAAGAGAAGGACTCCATCGGCAAGCGCTACCGCCGCCAGGACGCCATCGGTACGCCTTTCTGCATCACCATCGACCACGACACGCTCCAGGACAACTGCGTGACGCTCCGCGACCGCGACACCATGGAACAGACCCGCGTGCCCATCAGCGAACTCCGCTCGCTCATCGAAGACAAGGTGAGCATCACCTCGCTCCTCAAGAAACTTCAGTAACAGGCGCTGCCCCGCACCCGCCACTGCCCGAAAACCCCCATCCGCACCCTCGCGGGCGCAGACGGGGGCTTTCGACATGAAGGCGGAAACGCCCGCAGCCCACTCCAATCTCAATTCCCCATCAACATGAAACGCATCCTGCCCCTCCTGAGCCTCCTGCTCTGCCTCGCGGCCTTCACCGCCTGCGAGGACAACCTGGAGGAAACGCAATCCAAGGAGTTTACGGACAACTGGAAGACGCGCAACGCCGACTACTTCCACGCCCGCATGGACGAGGCCAAGGCTGCCGTCGCCGCCGCCCGCCAAGCCTACGGCGACGACTGGGAGGCACACTGCGACTGGCGCGTGTACCGCAGCTACGCCAAGATGCCCGGCGGCATCGAGGCCGACTCCATCTGCGCAAAGGTGGTGGCGCGCGGCGAAGGTGCCGATGTGCCGCTCTACACCGACTCGGTGAAGGTGAACTACGTGGGACGGCTCATGCCGACGCAGAGCTACGAGGACGGACTCGTGTTTGACCACAGCGGACTCTACGCCGAGGACGACTATGTCTTCAACCCGCAGCTCAGCCAGCCGGCTTCCTTCCTCGTGAGCAACCTCATCGAGGGCTACACCACGGCCCTGCTCCACATGCACGTGGGCGACCGCTGGCGCATCTTCATTCCGCAGGAACTGGGCTACACGTCGATTTCCACCAAGGTTATCCCGGCCTATTCCACCCTCGTCTTCGACCTCCAGCTCCGCGCGGTGAAGCGGCCGTAGGGGAATTTTTCCCCGCGAGGGAAGCCTCGCCGCGCATGGTGGGCAACAGGCGTTCAACGCCCGCCCCGAAGGAATTGTTGCAAGGCGACAGGCGTTCAACGCGAGGGCTGAAAGCCCGACCTTTAGCCCATAGCCCAGGGTG
>CALZMA010000076.1 GCA_945788445.1 uncultured Bacteroidales bacterium
CGTCCAGCCAGCCAAAGCCGCGGGCCCGGCCATGCCCACGCCGCAGCAGTTGGCCCGCCAGGCCGGTCTGGACAACCCCGAACGCTACGTGGCGGCCGTCATGTTGCAGCCCGGAGGTGCCGATGCCGACGTGCCCGCCGTCTACCTCGTCGATGGTCTCCGCGTGAGCCGCGAACGCTTCGAGCGCTACGCCGCCCTCCTCACCGATGCCGCGGGAAACCGCATTGCCCTCGCCACGGCCGGTGCCGCCAGCTTGGCTGCCAGTCCGCGTGACTTGGCCTTCGAGCACTACGGCGTGGATGCCCCCGTCTTCAGTCTCGAAACCAGTGCGCTGCCGCCCGCGAACGACGTGGCCCAGCTCGAAGAAGTGGAGGTGCAAGTCAGTCCCGGATGCAGCGAAGTGGTGCTCGTGTGCCAGGATGCCCAAGGCAACCGCTTGTACCGCTACCTCCGTTAGCCCCTACGCCGCGGGCGCAGCGCCGTCCGCCCCTTCCTTTCCCTCAGTCCAAGCATTTTCTGAACAATCCGTGGCCCGCGGTCCGCCCCCGCAGCGCCCCGTCCCAGCCCGGCCGGCTACCCCCCAACGAAACGGCGAAAAAGAATTTTCCATCATGAAACTCAAAACCCTTCTCCTCCTTCTGCTCCTCTCCGGCCTCTTCCCGGTCGCCCGGGGGCAACGTACGCCCGTGCGGCGTCCGGCCTACGCCTGTGCCCTCTCCGGCATGTTCTCCCCGCGCCTCGTGCAGACCCAAGGCGACAGCACCTCGGTCAGCTTTGTCGTGCAAAATGCTTTTTCCTACAGCCTTTCCTCCCGTTCGCGCCTCGTCGCGCCCGACGGGAAGCACTATCCCCTGCGCCATGCGCGCCTCTACAGCCGCGACAAGGACGGCCGGACCGTGGGCCCGTGCGAGGTGGTGCTCGACGGGGAGATTTGGCTCTATGCAGACGAACAGCGCAGCGTGCGGCGCGACTCCGTGGTGATGGTCTTCGACGCCCTGCCGCGCAACGTCCGCACCTTCGACTACGAGGAAGCGTTTGAGGACGCAAGAAACATGGCCAGTTCCTTCAACATCTACGGCATACGCCTCGACGGCAAGGCTTACCCCAAGCTGAAGCACAAGAAGGCCGCCTACTCCAAGGCCCCCCTGCCCGAACTCCGTCCGGCGTGGCAGAAAGCCCGCCTGCGCGTGCGGCTCGAAGGCGAACTGCCCGACCGCTTCCCGCTTCTCTCCCCCTCGCTCTTCTTCTGGGGCGGCGACACGCTGGGCTGTTCCAAAGCCTTCCGCGTGGTGCCCGGCCGCGACGCGAAGGAGCAGATTGTGGAGGTAGACTGCTGCGAACCCCTCACGGTCTCCTGCTCCATCCTCGGCCAGGAGTTTGTGCCCCTCTTCGTGCCCGGCGAAGAACTCACCGCGGTCGTCGACGTGGAGGCCCTCATGCGGCGACGCGAGGGGGCTTCGGCCGAGGCCACGGGCGAAACCGTGCGCTTCGAGGGCGAATATGCCGACCTCTCTGCCGTGATGACCTACTACATCGAGAACGTGAGCAAAATGAAGCTCCTCGTCGCCCTGACGCAGCGCGTCTTCAAAACCCGCCGGCTCCCCACACTGGCCGACTACCGCGAGGGCCTGTACGAAACCCTCTGCAACTGGCGGCGCGACATCGATGCTGACAGGCGACTCACGCCGCGGCAGAAAGAATTTCTCCATCTCTATGCCGAGGACTGCTACGTGAACGGCGTGCTCCTCTACCGCTCCAACATGAAGAGCTTCCAGCAAATCTGCAACGCCGACTCGGCCGCCCTCGCCGCCTTCGACGAGGACCTTCGCCTGGCCGACAGCCAGCCCGACCCCCACTTCGCCGAACTCCGCCTCTTTGCGCAGCCCGGGTCGCTCCGTTCGCTCATCGTCTATCCCACGCGCACCGACTGGTACGACTATCTCCGGCTCAACCGCGTGGCCTCGGGCCGCCTCTTCGACTGGGCACGGGAAAAGAAGGAGACCCTCGCCGCCATGGACAGCATAGACCAGCTCCGCGTCCTCACCGAAACCGAACTCTCCGCCCTCCCCGCCCGCTACGCCCCCACGGTGCGCCAGGCCAACGAGCGCCTGAAGGTGACCCTCGCCGAGGTGGAGCGCGTGAAGGGCAAGGCCGTTCCCGAAGTGCCCGCCGTGAAGCCCGGACAGTCGCTCCTGCAGGCCATCGTCGACACCTACCGCGGACAGGTCGTGGTGGTCGACATCTGGGACACCTGGTGCGGTCCCTGCCGCATGGGCATGGAGGGCCTCCGTCCGCTCAAGGAGGAACTGAAGGGCCAGGACGTCGTCTTTGTCTACATCTGCGACGAGTCGAGTCCCTTGTCCGAATGGGTGCGCCTGCTGCCCGAAATCGGCGGCTTCCACTACCGCCTCACGGCCGAGCAACAAGCCCGGCTCCAGCTCGCCTCGCGCTCCATTCCCCACTATTTCATTTTCAACAAGGAGGGCGAACTCACCTTCGACGTGGTGGGCTACAATCCGCAGCTGCCCGACGCAATCCGAGAAGAAATCAACAAAATTCTGCATCCATAATATGGCAAAACTCACTCCCAAAGAAGAGGAGGTGCTCTACATGATCTACGACCTGGGGCGCCCCTGTGCACCGAAGGACGTAAGGGTCCGCTACGAAGAGCCGCGTCCGAACATCAATGCGGTGGCCAACATGTTCCAATCCCTCGAGAAGAAGGGCTACCTCGGCCACCGCACGGCCGGCCGCGGTTTCCTCTACTTTCCGCTCGTGCCGCGGGAAGATTTCGGGGAAAGCAAAATCGGGCAGCTCGTGGCCCGCTGCTTCGGGGGCTCGTACCTCAACGTGGTGAACCGCTTCGTGCGCGAGAGCAACGTGAGCCGCGAGGACCTGCTCCGCCTGCTCGACGAACTCGAGAAGAAGCAGCCGCAACAGAAAGGCGGGCACTGAGCCGCCGGCGCGACGGCACCGGCGACACACGACCGCACGGACGGAACTGTCTCAGGCTTTGATGCGCCGGTCCCTGCGACTGGTTTTTCAAAGCCTGCGACAGGAATTTCAAAGCCTGCGACTGGCAAAACTTATCATTCCCTGAAAAATATATTTGTACAATGATTTTCAACGAAAAACGATTTTGCATCCTGCTCCTCGTGGGGCTGGCGGTAGCCTTGGCCTGCGGGGCGCGCGGGACAAAGCGGAAAACGGAGAAGCCCGCGGTGCTGCTGCAGGTTGCTTCGGACTTCCAGCTGCAGGGCCTCAGCCTCAAGAAGAAGGCCACGGTGGTGGAACTGGAGTACGTAAGTCCGTACTACTACAATCCCGAGAACACGAAGATGTCCTTCTTCCGGCGCGCCTTCCTCGTGCAGGAGGGCGACACGCTCCCTCTGCTCGGCGGGGAGGTGGCCCATGCGGAACGCGGCGAACGGCTGCCCTTCTGCCCCGACAGCACCTACCTCCCGCTGCGACAGACGCCGGAGGAAAAACTCGTGCCGGAGTTCAACCGGCTGACGCTCCGCTTTCCCGCTCTGCCGCAACCGAAAAAGACTTTCACACTCGTGCTCGAACGGGCGTATGGATCGGAACGCTTCGTGGGCATCCGCACCGACGGACAGGGCTACCGCGCCGCACTGCCGCCTGCCACTCCCTCGCCGGCCGACCGCTCCCTGCCCCCGCTCCCAAGGCGCGGCGGACACGCGGTGCTGACGGGACGCGTCGTGGGCTTCGACAAGAATGTGATGGACTACCAGTACTGGGGCAACCACGCGAGTTTTACGAACGATGCCTGGGACTTTTCCTTCGAGATGGACGAGGAAGCGGGCACTTTCCGCGTGGATTTCGACTTGCTCTACCCCATCCGCTTCTCGGGCCAGGTGCCGCAAGGCGTGCCCTTGAACGTGCTGCTGCTTCCGGGCGACAGCCTTCACCTGGACATCGACGTCTATGCCTTCGCCGAGCTCCGCGCACGCGGGGTGGACACGGGGCTGGCGGCCTTGCAGTGTGTGCAGCGCACGGGCGGCTGCCGCCTGGCCGACGAATGGCGCGTGAAAAAGGGGAAATGGGGCGATGCGACCTGTGCGTACCAACTGGACAGCTGCCAGGCGCACCTCGCCGACGACTTCGTGACCTACGCGCAGCTGAAGTGGGCGGAGCACTGCCGACGCCTGGAGGAATTGAAGGAATTGGAACTCACGGACGACGAACGCCGCTTCCTCCGCCTTTTCTCGGAACATGTTTACCTCGTGTGCCGCAACCAGAATTTCCTCAGCACGAAGAAGTTTGCCCACGAGCCGCCCGACTCGGCGGCCTTGGCAGAGTTTGAGGCGCAGATTGACCTCCACGACCCGCACGCGGCGGAACTGCTGCTGCCGCACACGCTGCAGGGACTGTTATTGGTGAACAACGACCAGCACCTCGACTATTTCGAGGCCAACGGACTGGGCGGGGCGGAACTGGCGCAGTGGGAGGCGCGCTTCCGCGAGGCCCGCAGGGTGATGAAGCGCATCAGCCTGTTCCACCCGCTGCGCACGGAAGCGGAATGGGCGGCCATCGACCCGCTCTACCGCCCCGCGCTGCGCGAAATAAACCGCCAGGTGGAGGAGGTGCTGCGCGAACAGGCCGAGAAGCCGGCGACCTTCTGCCAGCTCGAAGGCTCCGACCCGACGACTTACCTGTCCCAGATTCTGGAAGCCAGCGAAGGCCGCGCCGTGCTGCTCGACCTGTGGGCCACCTGGTGCGGCCCGTGCATGAAGGGCATGGAGGAGATGGAGGAACTGAAGGCCGAAATGAACGCGCGCGGCGTGGACTTCGTGTACCTCACGGACGACTCTTCGCCCGTGGGGGACTGGCGGGACATGGCCACGAAGCACAACGGCCGCCACTACCGCGTGGCCTCCGAGACGAAGAATGCCATGGGCATCCCCGGCTACAGGAATGGCATCCCGCACTATGTCATCTACGACCGCAACCACCGCCTCGTCGAGACCTTTACGGGCTGGGGCGAAGGTTCGCTCGAGAAGATGCGCCGCTGCCTCGAAAAGGCGCTCGGCGACGAATAGAAGGCCGGAGATCCGGTGTTACGAAAGGGAAGCGCGGTGCTGTCATTTTGCAGGGTGAACGTGACAAAACAACCCTTATTTGAGAAATTTTTCGTCCAAAATGCAAAATTTCAGCACCGCCGCTTGCTTTTTTCCGAAAAGGCCGTATCTTTGCAACGTGTTTTTCATAGTATTAGATTTAAGGTTAACAAGGTTGGGATACAGTGGTATCCCATTTTTTTTGCCCTTATGTTTCGTGGCAATGCGGCGGGGGGTATGCCATATTTGATATTATTCTTTGCATCGCCCTATTGGATGTGTTCAACGGGGAAGCCCGAAGGCGCAAACGTCCAATCGATTTTCCTATTCGTGCGTGCCGAGCGTTCAACGAGGA
>CALZMA010000077.1 GCA_945788445.1 uncultured Bacteroidales bacterium
CTGACGCCGACTCCCCCACCCCGCTATGCCAAAGCTTTCCACGCGCCTCCGGGCGCTCCTCCTGTTCTACGTCCTCCTCGTGACGCTTTTTGTCCTGGCCAAACCCTGCTTCGTGTTTGCCCAGGACAAAACGGTGTGCGGGGAGGTCAGCCTTTCCGACCTCCTGCAGGCCGTCTGGCACGGGCTTCCGCTCGACCTCGCCACGGCCGGCTACGCCACCGCGCCGCTCTGGCTGCTGCTGGGCGCGAGCCTCTGGGTGCGCATCCCCTTCCAGCGCAGCCTCCACCGCATCTACTGCGCCCTGCTCGCCGCCGCGCTCGCCCTCATCTTCGTGGGCGACAGCTGCCTCTACGGTTTCTGGGGCATCAAGCTCGACGGCACCGTCTGGAACTACCTCTCGCAGCCGCAGGGCGCGCTTTCGAGCGTCTCGATGGGCTATGCCATGGGCTGCACCCTGGCCACGGTGGCAGCGGGTGCCGCCATCTACGCCCTGCTCCAGGGACTGGTGCCCGCCCGCTTCGAGGCTTCGCAGCGCCGCGGGGCCATGACGGGCCTGTGGCTGCTTCTCGGCGGCCTCCTCTTCCTCGGCATCCGCGGCGGCGTGGGCAAGAGCACAGCCAACGTGGGCATGGTCTACTGGACCGACCGCCCGTTTCTCAACCACACGGCGGTGAACCCCGCCTTCAGCCTCCTCGCCTCGCTGCAGAAGACCAAGCAGTTTGAGGACGAGGCCAACTTCTACGACGAGGCCGAACGCGCCCGCCGCTTTGCCCTGCTCCACTACCGGACGGAGAGCCTCGCGCCCGACACGCTGCTCACCACGCAGCGCCCCAACGTGCTGCTCATCCTGATGGAAGGCTGCGGCGCCTCGTTCGTGCATGCCGTCAATCCCGAAGCCGACCCCGCCGTGACGCCCCACCTGAACCGCCTGGCGGAAGAAGGCGTGGTGTTCACGCAGTGCTACGCCAATTCCTTCCGCACCGACCGCGGCACGCTCTGCACCCTGAGCGGTTTCCCCGCCCTGCCCGACGTGAGCGTCATGAAGCTGCCCGGCAAATGCGGCCGCCTGCCCTCCATCGCGGCCTCGCTGCGCCGCGCGGGCTACGCCACGGAGTTTCTCTACGGGGGCGACATCAATTTCACCAACACCAACGGCTACCTGCTCTCCACGGGCTACGAGCGGACCTACGGCGAGACTTCCTTCCCCGCCTCGGTGCGCCGCACCCACGACTGGGGCGTGACGGACCGCATTGCCTTCGACAGCCTCTACGCACGCATCGTCCGCTACCCCACCTCGCAGCCCTGGCACCTCGGCTTCCTGACCCTCGCGAGCCACGAGCCGTGGAAGGTGCCCTACGACCGCCTCGCGGGCGACGAGCGGGCCAATGCGATGGCCTACCTCGACGACTGCATCGGCCGCTTCGTGGAACGGCTGCGGCAGACCCCGCTCTGGGACAACACGCTCGTGGTCATCCTTCCCGACCACGGCATCCCCTACCGCGACATCACCAACGACGCGGACGAAAGGAAGTCGCACATTCCGCTCATCTGGACCGGCGGGGCCGTAAGGCAGGCGCGGAAAATCGACCTCCTCTGCAACCAGACCGACCTCGCCGCCACGCTCCTCGGACAGCTCGGCCTGCCCCACGACGACTTCCGCTTCAGCCGCGACATACTGAGCCAAAACTACACCCACCCCTCGGCGGTCCACGCCTGGAGCGAAGGCATCTACTGGAAGGACGCCTCGGGCATCTCGGTGGTCAATCTGCTCACCCGGCCCGTATCGACCTTCCGCGAGAGCCCCAAGCCCTCGCAGCAGCGCGTGAATGCGGCGAAAGTATTCCTCCAGACGGCCTACGACGCCCTGGGGGCCTTGTAACACACCAACCCACAGCCTTTTCACAATGAAGAGCATACTCATCACGGGCGCCTCGGGCTTCATCGGCAGCTTCCTCGTGGAGCGCGGCCTCGAGGCCGGCATGAACGTCTGGGCAGCCCTGCGCGCCACCAGCAGCCGGAAGTACCTCACGGACGGGCGCACGCAATTCATAGAACTGGACCTCGGCCACGACGAGCGACTCCGCGCGCAGCTGAAGGCCCACGCCGAACAGCACGGGCCGTTCGACTACGTCATCCACGCCGCGGGGGCCACGAAATGCCGCCGCCCCGAGGATTTCCAGAAGACCAACGCCGAGGGAACGCTGCGCCTGGCCCTCTCGCTCCTCGAAACGGGGGCCCTGCGGCCCGAAGGGCGCTT
This sequence comes from uncultured Bacteroidales bacterium, assembly GCA_945788445.1. Taxonomy (GTDB): domain Bacteria; phylum Bacteroidota; class Bacteroidia; order Bacteroidales; family Bacteroidaceae; genus Alloprevotella. Next base: position 2,258 of record CALZMA010000077.1, read on the forward strand.
CGTGTTCCTCAGTTCGCTCAGCGTGTGCGGCCCGGTACACGAAATAGACTTCGAACCCATCACGGAAAACGACACGCCGCTGCCCAACACCGCCTACGGGCGCTCCAAGCTCCAGGCCGAGCGCTACCTGGCCGACGTGCCGGGCCTCAACTACGTGGTGCTGCGCCCCACAGGCGTGTATGGGCCGCGCGAACGCGACTATTTCATGATGGCGAAGAGCATACGGCAACACGTGGACTTCGCGGTGGGATTCCGCCCGCAGGTGCTCACGTTCATCTACGTGGCCGACCTCGTCGAAGCCGCCTACCTGGCGCTCGACCACGGCCCGCGCGGCGCGGTCTACCCGCTCTCGGACGGACGGCAGTACACGAGCCGCACCTTCAGCGACCTGCTGCAACTCGAACTCGGCGTGAAGCGCGTGGTCCACGTGACGGCGCCGCTCTGGGTGCTCTGGCTGGTCAGCTGTATCGCGGGCAAGGCGGCCGCCCTCCTGGGCCGCACGTCCACACTCAACCTCGACAAGTACCGCATCATGCGGCAGCGCAACTGGAAGTGCAGCATCGAGGCGGCACGGCGCGACCTCGGCTACCGCCCGCAGTGGCCGCTCACGCGGGGCGTGCGGGCCGCCGTCGAATGGTACAAGGCGGAGGGCTGGCTCTAAGCCGCCGGCCGACCGCACGGGCCGCCGCCCGTCCAGTTCTCTTTTTCCCAAAACGAAAACCCCATGCAATTTTCCCTTCGCCACAAGTTGTTGCCCATCGAGGTGATTACGCTGGCCTACACCCTCTTCACGTCGCTCCTCATCCTCCTCTTCTGGGGCGAAATCAAGGACCCCGCAGGGCTGCTCCTCGCCCGCGGGCAGCACGTGGGCAACATGGCCCTGGCCTTCCTGCTCTACGCCTACCGGCCGAACGCCTTCACGCGCTTCCTGCGCTTCCTCATTCCCCTGGCCCTGCTCGGCTTCTGGTACCCCGACACCTACGAGTTCTGCCAGCTCTTCCCCAACCTCGACCACTTCTTTGCGCAGGCCGATGCCGTGCTCTTCGGCTGCCAGCCCGCGGTCACCTTCTCGCAGTGGCTGCCCGAGAAGCTGTGGAGCGAACTCTTCCACCTCGGCTACTTCGCCTACTATCCGCTCATCGCCGCCACGGTGCTCGCACCGCTCTTGGAGAGCCGCGAAAGGTTTGAGCGCACGGCCTTCATCGTGCTGCTGTGCTTCCTCTTCTACTATGCGGTCTACCTCTTCCTGCCCGTGGCCGGCCCGCAGTACTATTTCCACGCCGTGGGGCAGGGCCTCATCGAACAGGGCCACTTCCCGCACCTCGGCGACTACTTCCGCTACCACACGGAGATGGCGCCGAGTCCCGGCCCGCAGGGCTTCTTCCACGACCTCGTGGAGGCCACGCAAGCCTCGGGCGAACGGCCCACGGCGGCCTTCCCCTCGTCGCACGTGGGCATGAGCACGGTGCTGCTCTTCCTGCTTTGGGCCAACAACCGCCGCCTCTTCTACGTCTCGCTCCCCTTCTATTTCTTCCTCTGCTGCGCCACGGTCTACATACAGGCCCACTACCTCGTCGACGTCTTCGGCGGATGGATTTCGGCCGTCCTCTTCTACGCCCTGGCCCTGTGGGTGTGGAACCACTGGCCGGGGCGCGAACCGCTGAAGGCATAGGCCGGCGGCCCGCCGCAGGAGGCGGAAGCCCGCTTCCCTACAATGAATATTCACCTCTACGAACCATAAACCACATGAAAAAGATTCTGCTTTCCCTGTTGCTTTCCGCGCCCGCTGCGCTGCTTTGCGCGCAGAGTGTGGGCAAGGGTGGCATTTCGCCCGAAATGCTCCAAGAAATCCGTCGGGCCAACCCCACGAACGCCACGACGACGGCGCTGGGCAATGCCCTCGCCGGCACCTCCATCAACCAGCTCGCGACGAACGCCAACAACCCCGACGCGACCGACACCTACTTCTCGAACAAGGTGCCCTCGAAGGGCATCACCGACCAGCAGAGTTCGGGACGCTGCTGGCTCTTCACGGGCCTCAACGTGATGCGCGCGAAGATGATCAAGGACTACGACCTCGGCGAATTCCAGTTTTCGCAGAGCTACTGCTTCTTCTACGACCAGCTGGAGAAGTCCAACCTTTTCCTTCAGGCAATGATTGACAACGCCTCGAAGCCCATGGACGACAAGCTCGTGGAGTGGCTGTTCAAGAACCCGCTCTCAGACGGCGGCACCTTCTGCGGCGTGATTGACGTGGTGAGCAAATACGGCCTCGTGCCCGCCGAGGTGATGCCCGAGCGCTTCAACGCGAACAACACCTCGCGCATGGCTTCCATCCTGAAGCTCAAGCTCTGCGAATACGGCCTCACGCTGCGCAAGGCCGTGGCTGCCGGCGAGAAGCCCGCCGCCCTGCAGAAGCGCAAGACGGAGATGCTCGCCACGGTCTACCGCATCCTCGCCACCTGCCTCGGCGAACCCGTGCAGGAGTTCTCCTGGACGATGAAGAACGCCGAGGGCAAGCCCGTGAGCACGAAGCAGTACACGCCCCTCTCCTTCTACAAAGAGTATGTGGGCAAGGACCTGAAGAACTCCTTCGTGATGGTGATGAACGACCCGACCCGACCCTACCACAAGACCTACACGATCGACATGGACCGCCACTCGTACGACGGCGCGCAGTGGACCTACATCAACCTGCCGATGGAGGAAATCAAGCCCATGGCCATCGCCTCGATCAAGGACTCCACGATGATGTACTTCTCGTGCGACGTGGGCAAGTTCCTCGACTCCAAGACGGGCGTGCTCTCGCTGCGCAACTACGACTACGCCTCGCTCTTCCAGACCGACTTCCCGATGACGAAGGCCGAGCGCATCGCCACCTTCACCTCCGCCTCGAGCCACGCCATGACGCTCATGGCCGTTGACCTCACCGCCGAGGGCAAGCCCACGAAGTGGATGGTGGAGAACTCCTGGGGCAGCAGCCACGGTCACCACGGACACCTCATCATGACGGACGAATGGTTTGACGAATATATGTTCCGCCTCGTCGTGGACCGCAAGTACGTGCCCGCCGAGACGCTCCGCCTGCTCGAACAGAAGCCCACGGTGCTCCC
>CALZMA010000078.1 GCA_945788445.1 uncultured Bacteroidales bacterium
CCCTGCGGGGAAGGCACTTTGTAAACCAATTCTGTGCAGAAAGCAGTGCCTTTCATGAATAGCTTCAAGCGTGTGCCCCCGAAAGGAGGGCGCACGCTTGAAGGTAAAGGGAGTGTTCCGTGCTACTTCACGTACTTGCGGTTCTGGAAGATATATACGCCGGCGGCGGGAGCCTGCTGGAGGCGACGGCCGCTGAGGTCGTAGAAGGGAGCCTGCTTGGGCTGTGCTTGGGCAGACTCAATGCCCGTGTCCTTCGCTTCAACCACGAGCAGAGCGTCCACGATGGCACCGCCGTTGCCCAGGATGCCCGCGTTGTTGCCCACGGCAAGCTGGCCGCCGGGGTCCACGCTGTTCCAGTCCATCTTGAAGCGGATGCGGTAGACACCGGCATCGGAGGGAGCCGCGAAGGAGGGGAGCATCATGGTGTTGCGGTTTTGGCCCGTGAGGGCAGTGCCCTCGGAGTTCACGCCGCTGTCGTCCGTGGCGGGGTCGCCGCTGTAAAAGCTGAAGGACATCACGTCCGTGCCGCTCTGGTCCGTACCGTTCGCGTTGAAGGAAAACTGGCCGTCGTTCTCCATGTCCACGAAGACGTAGGCGTTCATCCAGTTGCCGGTCTTGCTGATGTTCACCGTGAGCTGTTCGCCGGCGTAGCAGTTAATCTGTGCGGCCTCGTCGGCGGTTTTGTCGAAATAAACGGAGGCGTTGCCTACTTCAAACTCGCAGTTGGCGATTTGTTCGCCCGTCACGTTGATGGACGTGATGTAGCGGTCGTTGCGGCTGGGCTTCGTGTTCTTGTCGAAGTTGGTGGCGTAGGGCTCTACGACGGCGGGGACCACGTTGAGCGTGATGGAGGCCGTAACGCCCGAGCCGTCCTGGGCTGTAGCCGTGAGGGTCACTTCGCCTTCGCTGACACCCTGTACGAGACCGCCGCAAACGGTGGCAACGGCTTCGTTGCTGCTGCTCCAGACAACGGCGGGGAAGGTGGCGTCGGCGGGAGCTGCGGCGGCGCGTACCACGAAGGTCTTGCCTACTTCCACTTCGAGCACTTCCTTCTCGGGCGTGAGCACGAGCTGGGCAACGGGCACTGCAGCCTGTGCGGCATCGAGGCCGTCGAAGCAGAAGATGGAGCTGCCGGGGAGGGTTACGCTGAGCTGCGTGTCGATGTCGATGGCTTCGCCTTCGGCCAGGCCTTCGAGGGCATCCTGCACGCCGAACGACTTGCGGAGCACGATGCTGCCCGTGACGTTGGCGGGGATGTTGAGCGCGGAGCGGAGGGTGAAGTTGTAGGTCTGGGCGTCGTTGGCACCGTTGCGGAGGGCGAGGGTAGACTTCGTGCCGTTCCAGGAAGCCCAGCCGTAGACGGAGGCTGCGGAGCCGTTCCAGGGATTGCCGCCCACCCAGTGAGCGTCGGGGAGTACGTCGGCGTTGCGCTTCTGCCAGCTGATGCACTCGGCGAGGTCAGCCCAGAGCTGTCCGTTGTTGATGCTGTTGGTGAGGGGATAGTCGTTGTAGAGTTCCACCATGCCCGAACCGCAGATGAAGGCTGCGCGGAGTTCGCGGAGGGCAGCTTCGTAGCTCATGTCGCGGCTCACGCTGCCATACTGCGAGAGGATGAATCCGTGGGTCATCAGCGTGTTGATGGGGCAGATAGGCGAGTTGGTCACGTAGTTCTGGTAAACGAGACGGTCGCGGTAGGTGATCCAGTTCTCGCGGTCGATGCTGTTGTTGCCGATGGTGCCGTAGTCGTTCTCCTGTCGCCAGGTGGCGTCGGTGTAGTGGTACCAGAAGGGAGAAGCCCAGGTGCCGACGGTGGTGTTGAAGAAGATGTCGCGCTTGAGTTCTTCGCGGACGTAGCGCTCGAGGCGGATGATGCCTTCGGCGTTCTCGTTGCCGGTGTCGCCTGCGTCGGGACCGACTGAGGAGAACTGGCCGGAGATGCCGTCGAACTTGAAGAAGCGGAAGTCGCCCTGGTTGTGCGTGAGGTTGTAGGCAGCGTCCTTGAACACCTTATAATAAGCGGGGTTGGAGAGCTGCATCTGGCCCTTGTCGTTCCAGTAGGCGCGTCGGTAGTTGCCGGACTGTCCGTAGCCGCCGACCGGGCCGAGCCAGGCACCTACGCCTGCACCCATCTCTTCGGCGAGGGCAGCCATGTCTTTCATCTCGTTGGGGAAGCCGGAGTGGAAGGTCCAGAGGCCATAGTTGTCCCAGCCGTCGTCGATGACGAAGCTGTTGGGGGCCTGCTGGTAGCGGTCGTAGAAGTCCGTCTTCCAGTGGTTCATCACGTCGAGTACCTGTTCGGCGTTCATGTTCTGCGTGGGGTCGGCCGCATTGTTGCGGTTGATGTTCAGTTCGTACCACGAGATGTAGGCGGGGAAGGCGCGCCAGGGCACGGCACGTTCGCGTTCGCTGTAGGCGAGGAAGGAGCGGCGCTTCTGCGTCTTCGTGATGTCGGTGTCGGCTTCGTTGCCGTCCTGGGCGATGAGGCCCACCACGCCCGAAATCTTCCAGGTTTCGCCGGCGGCGAGGGTGGTGTTGCGGCTCCAGCGGCCCTGGATGCCGACCACGTCGGAGGTGATGACAGCGCCTTCCTTCGGACTGTAGATTTTCGTGTTCATGGTCGAAGTGGCGTCGATGCTTTCCGTCTTGTCCTGAACGAGGACGCGGAGCGTGAAGGTGCCGTCGTTCGGGGCGATGAAGGTAAAGGAGTTCTTGTCGTGCTGAAGGCCCGAGTAGCCGCTGTGGTAGTCGTTGGCTGCCACGGAGCCGTTGGCATCGAGCAGGTCGGCGCCGCAGAAGTTGAGCCGGTGGTTGCCGCCGCTGTACGTCACGGTGATTTCCACCTTCTGGTTCTGCTTGAGCGTAACGTTCTCCTGCTTTACGGCATAGACGTTGGGATAGCCGGTACCCGTAGCTTCGGTGACGCGGTAGGGCACATCGGCTTCGGCCACCTGCTGCCAGTCGCTGGCGGCGAGGGAGCGGGCATCGAGGGTCTGCGCGAGTTCCCATTTGTCTTCTTCGCCCTGGGCCTCGCCCACGGTGTTGTAGCCCACGGGGTTCTCGAGGCCGGCGAAAATCTTGTTGCTCATCACCACGGCACCGCGGGTGTTGCCCACCACTGCGGGCGTGGAGCCGGCGGCCTTCGTGTCGACGTTGTAGGCAAGGGGGATGACGTTGAACATGTCCACGTCGTTTTCGCCCGTGAGCTCCATCTCCGTGCGGAGGTAGTGGGAGCCGTCGCGGAGCACGGCGTGCCAGACGATCTGGAGGGTAGAGTCCTTATAAGTATAGGAGTAGCGTGCAACGAGTTCTTTGCCGTTGAAGTGTTCGGCGCCGCCCACTGCGTAGGGGTCGCCCACGATGTCCTTCATCTCCAGGCTGACGAGTTGCATGGCCGAGGCGGGCACGTTGTCGCCGCTGCCGAAGGCCACGGTGAAGGGTTCGGTGCCGGCCTCGAGGTTCATGGCCTTAGAACCGGCGAAGTAGAGGGCATCGCCCACCTTCATGAAGCTGGCGGCGAGCACGTTGTTGCTGAGCGTGTAGACGTCGCCTTCCTTCACGAGGGCAGCAGCGCCCACAGCGTCCTGCTGGGCCGGGTAGACCAGGGCGCGGCTGTAGACGGCCTTGTCTGCCTGTACGGGGATGCTGACCACGTTCACCGTCACGGTGCGGGCCACGTCGTTCACGGAGACGGTGGCAAACTGGCCTTCGGCCACAACGACCGTGATGTCTTCCTTCTTGAGCTTGCCTTCCACGGTGAGGGTCTGGCCGTTGGTGTAGGTCTGGCCGCCCACGGTGACGCGCACGCCGTCGGGGAGGACGAAGGTGTAGACCATGTCCTCAATGACCACCTCGGCGAAGGCCCACTTGCTGCCTGCGTCCGCCGAGCCGCCCTGTTCCCAGAGGCCGAGCGTGGTGGAGCCGTCGAGCGGGTTCTGGCCTACGCCGCCGAACCAGTTGAGGTACTTCCCGGCCACGTTCGTCGTGTTGTAGGGCGCGATGTCGTAGAAGTCTTCGGAGAAATTGTTGAACTTGAAGAACGCCCCTTCCGTGCGTTCGTTCGTGAGGGTCACGAAGTTTTTGCCGTTGCTGTAGCTACCCTTCTTTTCGAAGCTGACCCATTTCTTGGCCTTGTAGCTGTAGATGTAATACGTGTTTTCGTAGCCTTCCACGGCATAGAAGGCGAAGAGGCCGTAGTTGTCGGCCGTCTGCGTGGGTGCAGTCTGCGCGTTGGCATAGTAGCCGGCACCCGAAACCATGGTGTAGAGGTGCTCGGGCCTACCCTCATTTGGGGGGGGTAATTGAGCCCGTGACCTTGTCGGCGTATGCCTGGAAGGCGAAGCCTGCAAGCAGCACTAACAATGAGACGAATTTCTTCATCATAGTATAAAGATTTAAGTGAATAATGTGTTCAATGCATGAATGCTCGGCAAAAGTAGCTAATCGCCTAATGTTTTACAAAATTTTCATAGAAAATGTTTATCCTTGAGCGCAAAACAGTGGCATGGACAAACAAAATTCGGGCCGCAGGCTTGGAACCTGCGGCCCGATCTATGCCGGGAGAGTGCCGGGGAAGGATTACTTCTTCAGGCACTTCTTCGTAATGATACCCTTGTTCGTCACGGTCTTTTCGAGGTAGAGACCCGTCTGGGGAGCGGCGATGCGCTGGCCCTGGAGATTGTAGTACTCGCGGCGGATTACCGTGGCTTCGCTGTCGGCAGCCGTAGCGCTTTCAATGCCAGAGACGCTCTGGGCGAGGTCGATGACCATGGTACAGATCGCGTTGTTAGTGGGGTTCTGGTACCAGGAAACGTAGGTGTTGCCTTCAGCGGAGAAGAGGCCAGTACCTGTCACGAGCACACCGGGGACGGTGATTTCTTCGTACATGCCCGTCGAGTCGTTCCATACATACTCAACCTTGTCGAATACGCAGTTTTCGTTGAGGAAGGAAACGGCAGCGCTGTCGCCGGCGGCTGCTAAGAAGTCTTCAACGGGAACCACATCTTCCTTGCCTGCAAAGCCCACGTACGAGTTGCGGGTATAGTCGTTGGCGGGAGAGCAAACAACGAACATACCGTCGTTGTAGATGCTGTTGGAGAGCTTGTCGTCCGTGTTCGTCGTGGTGTAGGAGAGGCTGTCGGAAGCGAGGTCAAACACCATGTTCTTGTAGAGCATTTCGGGTACCAAAGACATGGGGTCGCCGTCGGGGTCGGGCGAAGAGAGGTCGAGGAGGGCATACTTGCCGTTCGGCGAGAGGTGCACGCTGTTGAACATGAAGCTGGCACCCGTGGTGATTTCGGCGAGCTTTTCGTCGAAGGCCACGAAGGCTTCGTACCA
>CALZMA010000079.1 GCA_945788445.1 uncultured Bacteroidales bacterium
GTTTCAGCTTGGCGGAGCGAGTCCACCTTGCCCACGTCGAGGAGGCGGAGGCCCGGCTGCACGCAGGCGCGGATGTCCGCTTCGGCGCAGACCTTCAGGTAGAAGTCGATGATGGAGAAGCGCGCGGGCCAGTCTTCCATGCGCGGCAAGAGGCGCGGCGAGAAGCAGTGGATGCCCGCGAAGGCGAGGCGGTGGAGGCCGGCCGGGTCGAGGTCGGGGTAGGGCGAGCGCACTTCGCCTGTGGCGAGGTTCGTCCAGCCGCGCAGGCGCAGGTCGTCGTCGAAGAGCAGGTAGCGTTGCGTGGGGCGGTCGCTCACGAGGAGGAGCGCGTCGTGGGGAGCGGCGGCGGCGTAGAGCGCGCCGAGGTCAGCGTTGGAGAGAATGTCCACGTTGTGGATGAGGATGGGCGCGTCCGGCTCGTGGAAGAGCGGTGCCGCCTTGCGCAGGCCGCCACCCGTTTCGAGCAGCGCGTCGCGTTCGTCCGAGATGCCCACGGGGATGCCCCAGTCCGTCCGGGCGAGGTAGTCGATGATTTGTTCGCCAAAGTGGTGGACGTTCACCACGGCCTCCGTGGCCCCGCTGCCGATGAGGCGGCGCAGCGTGTGCGCGAGGAGCGGTTCGCCGTGGAGCGGCACGAGCGCCTTCGGCATGGTGTCAGTGAGCGGTTTCAGGCGCGTGCCGAGGCCCGCGGCAAAGATGAGAGCTTTCATGGAACTTGCAGTTTGGAAATATGAAGGAGAGTGGCCGCACGGTGCGGCCGCAAACGGAAGTTGGGGCTATGGCCGAGCGCAAGGCGGCATCGGTGCCATAGCCCCAACCCATGGGTAAGGGAAAGAGGGTCAGTGGTTGTTGCGGCTGTAGACCACCTCCACCTTGAGGGGCACGCCGTTGCCGCCTTCGAGGCGGGCAGAGGTGAGGCCCAGTTCGTGGCTCACGCTCTGGATGGTCTGGCTGCCCGAGCTGCCCGACGTGGTGGTACCTACTGCCACGGGCACAATCATCACCTTGTTCCAGTCGGGGTGGGCGGCCTCCCAGGCAGCGTATTTCTGCTGGCGCTGCGCCTCCGTGTCGGTGGCCACGATGCCCGCGCCGAGGTCGCGCTCGTTGCGCAGGTTCGTGATGAGCTGGCCGATGTTGGAGAACTGGTAGGCGTTGCTCGTCAACGAGTACTGGTTGCTGAGGTAAGCTTCGCTGCTGTTCGGCAGTTCCTTCTTCTCGAAGAACGTGGGCATGTAGTCCTTGCGCACCAGGAGCAGGAAGGAGGGAGGCGGAATCACCTGGCCCTCGCTGTCGGCAAACTTGCGGATGGTCACCTTGGCCAGGTTGATGCTGTCGTTGGCGTGTTCCCCGCCCACGATGTCGGCCACGGGGAGCGTCATTTCGGTGAAGAAGGCCGCCGGCGTCTTCACGTAGGTGAAGGGCTGCTGCTGGATTGCCTCTAAGGAGAGGCTGCCGGGGTAGCGGTTGTTGATGCGCGTGCTCTGGATTACCTCCTCGGTGGCGCCGAAGCGCTGCAGGCCGTCGACAATGGTGTCCTTGCCCTCGGCCGTCGTCGAGTGGTAGCGGAAGTAGACGTTGAGCGCCATCATCTTCGTCTTCAGCATGGCCCCCGTGCCGCCCGCGTGCTTGAAGTAGAAGCCCGGGCAAACGTGCTGGTTGAAGGCGTAGTTGCTGGTGAAGTGTTCGGGGTGGTCGAAGTAGGACCGGAGAATCTGCGTGCCGTAGTCAGCGGGCAGTTTCACCACCACCTGGCGGTAATACGTGGCCCCCGACGTCTCGCTCTCGGGGCGCGTGAGGTCCTTCACGGCGTAGACCAGTTCCTTGCTGAAGTTCGCGTCCGGGGTGACGTAGTCCATCGGGTTGATGTCCGAGTAGTAAGCCTGCTTCTCGTCGATGGGGTGCTGCTTGTCGAGTTCGTAGACCTTGAGCTTCATGGAGGCGAGCGAGTCGCCGTAGTACTCCTCGAAATAGAGGCGCACGTCGCAGGAGTCGGCCGTGGGCCGTCCCTCGCCGTCCACGACGAGGCGGTCGAGTGCGGGCAGGCGGAACTGTTCGGGCAGGTGGATTTGCGTGAGGAAGTCGCTGGTCGTCTGCACGTGGAGGTCGGGGTCCACGATGCTGCCCAGGTAGCAGGTGGCCGTGCGTGCCAGCACAGACTCCACGGGCACGGTCCTTGTGGTGGCCTCGAAGACCTTGGCCTGGGCCGTCACATTGTCGCCGTCGGGCATGATGTCCATGCCAATCATTTCCGTGGTGTCGTCGCAGGCCGTGAAAGCCAGCGCGCCCGCCAGAAGCGGCAGAAGGAAGGTATGTTTCATGGAAAGGGGAGGGAAAGGCTGGGTGTTTGAGTTTTTGTTTGGGGAAAAAGAGCCCGCGGCCTGTTCGGCGGCGCCGGGCGCGGGTAGGGGAGAGGAGAAACGCGGGAGAGGTTATAAAGCCAGTCGGCGTGCCGGGCGGGGCACGGCGGGAAATGTCGTTGACTTTATAACCTCTTCGCGCGTGGAGAGTGCGGGCGGCGGGAGCCCTGCGGGCGTTTAGTCGAGGAGACTGTCGAAGAAGGTGTTGTAGGCCGTGGCCTGTTCCTCGGCTGCGGGAGCCTCGAGCACGGGGATACCCTTTTCGCGGGCGAGTGCCAGCATCTCGGGCATTGCGCCCGGTTCGCCTTCGATGACACCGTCGCTGAACGTTACGCCCAGGCGCACCAGGCTGTCGGATGCCTTCAGGTCGATGCCCGCTTGCTGTGCGGCTTCGGGGGTGGCGTCGCGGAAGAGCAGGCATTCGGCGAAGCGTTCGGCTGCGGCGCTGTCGGGCATGCCGTTGTAGAGCGAGCTCACCACTTTTGTGTTGGCGAAGGGAGGGTCGTCGCGGAAGGCCGTCTTCACGTAGAAGGGGACGATGGCCGAAACCCATCCCTGGCAGTAGATGACATCGGGACACCAGCGCAGCTTCTTCACCGTTTCGAGCACGCCGCGGGCATAGAAGATGGCGCGTTCGATGTTGTCGGCGTAGGGCTCGCCGTTCTCGTCCACCATCATGCGGCGCTTGTGGAAGTAGTCGTCGTTGTCGATGAAGTAGACCTGCATGCGGGCCGACTGGATAGAGGCCACCTTGATGATAAGCGGGTGGTCGGTGTCGTCGATGATGATGTTCATACCCGAGAGGCGAATCACCTCGTGCAGCTGGTTGCGTCGCTCATTGATGATACCCCATCGGGGCATGAACGTGCGGATTTCGCATCCTTGCTCTTGCAGTGCCTGCGGCAGCTTGCGTCCATCGAGGCTGGCTACAGTCTCGCCCACGTAAGGCACCATCTCCTGGGTAATGAACAGAATTTTCTTTGGTTTCATCTTGCTTTTTTTGCGTCGTTTCTTTCCTCAGGGCGGGGATATGCCTCGGCGGAAAACCCGCGGCCCGCCGGCGTTCGGCAGGGGGTGCCCTTGAAGGGAGAAGAAAAACCGTTATTCAAAATCATAGGGCAAACCGTTGCTCCGGGTGTTGGGATTGTAAAGTCGATAGGTATGTTTGGAGCTTGGTTTGCGCAGCAAAGGTAAAGAAAAAAACTGATTAAACGTCTTTCTTCTCCCCGCAGAAGGTTTTTCGTGGCGAAAAAAGCCGTTTTAGGAGCGCGAAATGTGTATTATCTCATAATAAATATGTTATTTTGCAGCCCCAAATAACGCTCCAAAAGAACAAGTGCCGCTGTTTGCAGCCGCGGGCCCGAAGGCTTGGAAGCCACGGGCGGAAGGCGGCGGGCAGGCTCCGGCACGAAACCAAACTAACAAAGCAATGAGAGTTTTCAACACCACGAAAGCATTGCAGGAAGCCTTAGACGGCGTGCGTGCTGAAGGTAAAACCATTGGCTTGGTGCCCACGATGGGCGCACTCCATGCCGGACACGCCTCCCTCGTGGAGCGCAGCGTCGGCGAAAACGATTGTACCGTGGTCAGCGTGTTTGTCAATCCCACGCAGTTCAACGACCCCAAAGACCTCCAGAACTACCCCCGCGACCTCGAGGCCGACTGTGACCTTCTCGCCCGCCTCAAGGCCGACTTCGTATTTGCCCCCACAGTGAGCGAAGCCTATCCCGAACCCGACACCCGACAGTTCTCCTACCCGCCCATCGACACCGTGATGGAAGGGGCGCGCCGTCCGGGACACTTCAATGGCGTGTGCCAAATCGTGAGCAAGCTCTTCGACTGGGTGAAGCCCACCCGCGCCTATTTCGGCGAGAAGGATTTCCAGCAGATTGCCGTGGTGCGTGCCATGGTGCGCGACCTGGGTTTCCCCCTCGAGTTGCGCCCGTGCCCCATTGTGCGCGAAGAGAGCGGCCTTGCCCTCAGCTCGCGCAACGAGCTGCTCACGCCGGCCGAGCGCGAAACGGCCGTGAACATCTCCCGCGCCCTGCGCGAAAGTGTGGACTTCGCCCGGGAACACACCGTGGAGGAGACGCACCGCTTCGTGGTGGACCAGCTCAACGCCATCGAGGGCCTGGAGGTGGAATACTACGAAATCGTAGACGGCACGTCGCTCCAGCCCGTGGCCGACTGGGCCGAGAGTGACTACATCGTGGGCTGCATCACGGTCTACTGCGGTGCGCGCCCCGTACGCCTCATCGACAACGTGAAGTACAAGGGCTGACCCCCGCGGCCCATTCTGCCAAATCTCCTAAACTGTCCTTATATATGTTGCTTTCAATTCTGAAGTCCAAGATACACTGCGCCCGCGTCACCGAGGCGAACCTCCACTACATGGGCAGCATCACCATCGACGAACGGCTCATGGAAGCCGCCGGCCTCGTGGCGGGCGAACACGTCCACGTGGTGAACAACAACAACGGCTCGCGCATCGAAACCTATGTCATCACGGGCCCCGCCGGCTCGGGCTGCATCTGCCTCAACGGTGCCGCCGCCCGCCTCTTCCAGCCCGGCGACGAGGTCATCATCATGGCCTACGCGCAAATGACGCCCGAAGAGGCGCAGTACTTCAAGCCGCAGGTCATCTTCCCCGTGGGGGAAGAGAACGCGATTTAGTCGCTTCCGTCCGCGGTGTCTTTCCCCCGGCACGCGGCTCCATACATTCATTTCCCGAGGCAATGCCTCCAAAACCATAGCCCAACTTCGGCACTCCGCGAAGTTGGGCTTTTTGTGGCTTGTTGCGGCCCGCCCAGGTGTTTATGGCGAAGCCCGCAAGCCTCCTTGTCGTTCTTCCATTGGGGGAGGATGCGATTACCAAGGCAGGGTTATTCGATTACAAAGGCAGGGTAATGTGCGTGGAGGCCCGAAGGGCTGACCTTTAGCTCATAGCCCAGGCTGCAAGGCCTGGGTTGC
>CALZMA010000080.1 GCA_945788445.1 uncultured Bacteroidales bacterium
GTCGATGCGGTCGAGCAGGTCGAGGAGGGAGGCGTCGGGCTGGCGGCGCGGGGGCACCACGACGGCCACGCCGCCCGCGGCCTCGACGGCGCGGAAATAGCCGGGGAGGAGCTGGAGGCGGTCATCGGCGAAGTTGCCCGTGATGGCGATGAGCGGACGCCTTTCTTCTTCGATGGAATGGGTGCGCTGGAGCTCGGCGAGCTGCGGCGCAAGGTTGAACGAAGCCATGCTGGGGAGTCAGTTTGGGGAGTTGTCAGGAGCGGTGGCCGGGACCTTTGGGGAACCAGCCCTTTTTCACGCGCTGCCGCTGCTCGAAGAGCTCGAGGATGGACCACAGACACGAGAAACCCGTGACGCCGAGCAGCGCGCTCACCATCACGTGGTCTACGCAGCAGGCACCGACAATCGCGCCGATGCCTGCGAGCAGGAAGAGGTACCACGGACGCGTGCCGAAGTAGTACTCTGTCTTGATGACTATGGGATGGAAAAGGCCAATGATGAGAAAGGTGGCCAATCCGATGAGTGGACCGTAAAGGTTCATGGGTCAGAAAGGGTGGCTATATATATAATAGGTGTAGCCCCGCGGCCGTCGCTATGCTTCGTCGAGCACTACGGGCACGGTGCGGCTGATGCTCTGCTCGAGGGAGATGAGGGTTTCCGTAGAGATGACTCCCTGAATTTCCTGTATGCGGTTGTTGAGCAGGTCCATGAGGTGTTCGTTGTCGCGGGAATAGAGCTTGATGAGCATGGTGTAGGGACCGGTAGTGAAGTGGCACTCGACGATTTCGGGGATTTTCTCGAGTTCCTCGGCCACGTCCTTGTACATCGAGCCGCGTTCGAGCTTGATGCCCACGTAGGTGCAGGTACTGTAGCCTATGCTTTTGGGGCATACGTTGTAGCCCGAGCCGGTGATGACGCCGGCTTCGATGAGCCGCTGCACGCGCTGGTGGATGGCTGCGCGCGAAACGCCGCACACGGCGGCCACGTCCTTGAAGGGAATGCGCGCATTGACAGAGATTATCTTGAGGATTTTAAGGTCGAGCAGGTCTACTTTTTCCATGGGGTAAATTAGGTTATAGGGTTCTTCTTGCAAGAGCAAAAGTAGGGCTTTCAAGCAAACTGACAAAAAATATAGGAAAAATTGTAGCTTTTATCCAAATTTCTACATTTGTTTCGTGATTTTTGAAGTCCTCTGCATAACAAATGGTAGCCTTTGCGCGATGTCGCCTTCCGCCGCGCGCTATTCCTCGGCGGCGCGGGTGAGCTCGTCGGGGAGGTTGGCGGGCGGCGTGAGCCCCTTCTTTTTCCAGCCTTCGAGCTGGCTCACGATGTTGCCGCGGCCCGTGGTGAGCTGTCGCTGGGCATCGTCGTAGGTGCGCTGCAGCTGGGCGAGGCCCGTGCCGATTTTGGTAAAATTCTGGGCGAAGGTGGCGAACTTCTTATAGAGTTTTTCGGCCGAGGTGTAGATTTCGCTCACGGAGCGGCTCTGCAGTTCGCTCTGCCAGAGGTTGTAGGCGAGCTGGAGGGCCATGAGGAGGTTGGTGGGGTTGATGAGGATGATGCGAGCGGCGTAGGCATCGGTGGGGAGCTGGGGGTCGGCATTGACGGCGGCCACGTAGGCGGCCTCGCCGGGGATGAACATGAGCACGTAGCCGATGGTGTCGGGCACGAGCTTCTGGTAGTTTTTCGCGGAGAGCTCCTTGATGTGCTGGCGCACGCTGCGCACGTGTTCCTTGAGCTTCTGGGCCTGTTCCTCGGCGGTGTCGGCGGCGACATACTCGGTGTATGCCTTGAGCGACACCTTGCTGTCGATGACCACGTTGCGCCGTTCGGGCAGGTGTACGACCACGTCGGGAATGGCCTTGCTGCCGGCCTCTCCGTCCACGTGGTGCTGGAGCGTGAAGTCTCGCCCTTCGGTCAGTCCTGCCGTGGAGAGCAGGTTAGCCAGCACGGCTTCGCCCCAGTTGCCCTGGAGCTTGGAGTTGCCCTTGAGTGCCTTGGCGAGGTCCTCGGCTTCTCGGCCGAGGTTAGCGGTCTGTCGCACGAGGGCCTCGATGTAGCGGTCGAGCGAGGCGTGGGAGCTGACAAACTGGGTGCGGAAGCTCTCGATGTCGTGGCCGAGTGGCTTCAGGAGGGCCTCGAGGCTGTGGAGGTGCTGCTCGCGGAGGGTGTCGCCTTGGGTGCGCATCATTTCGACCGACATGGCCTTGAACTCGGCGCGGAGGGCAGCGGCCTGGCGGCGTGCGTTTTCGTCGGCGTGGGTGCGTTCGGCCTCGAGGGCGGCCTGTGCGCGCAGGGCGTCGGAGCGCGTGCGGAGCAGGGCGAGGGCATAGCCCGCGGCAAAGGCGAGGGCGGCGAGGAGGAGAATGAGGAGGGTGTTCATGGGCTTAGAGCAGGCTGGTGAGATAGGCCATAAGGGGAATGCTGAGGACGGAGAAGAGGGTGGTGAGGAAGAGCCCTTGGGTCATCACGCGCTCGTCCTGCCCGTACTGTAGGCAGAGCATGATGCCGTTGGTGGCCACGGGCATCGCGCTGAGCACCACGGCCACGCTGGTCACGAAGGGGTCTACGCCGCACAGGCGCAGCGCGCCCCCGACCACGAGGGGCACGAGGAGTAGGCGCAGCAGGGTAATGGTGTAGGCAAAACGGTTGCCGAGCATGTCGCGCACGGGGATATGGCTGAGGCTGGAACCGATGATGAGGAGGGCGCAGGGGGTGGTGATGTCGCCCAGGAGGTGGAAGAACTGGCTCACGGGCTCCGGCGTAGGGATGCCGAGGAGGGCGACCACAACGGCGAGCAACGAGGCGACGACGCAGGGGGAGAACACGAGCTTGGGGGAGAAGGCGGAGGTGGCCTTGCCGCCGTTGATGAACGACACGCCGATGGTGAAGATGAGCAGATTGAAGGGAATGTTGAGCACGGAGGCGCAGAACACGGCCTTGGGGCCGAACACGGCGTCGCAGACGGGGTAGCCGATGAAGCTGACGTTGCCGAAGGCTATCATGAAACGCGCTATGCCGCGCCGCGAGCGGTTGACGCGGAGCAGCCGGGGCAGGAGGTAGGCGAGGCCGATGAGCACGGCATAGTTGACCACAGCGGCAAAGCCGAGGGCGAGGAGTTCGCTCTTCTCGAACTGGAGGTCCTTGCCCATGACAGAGGCGAGGATGAGTGTGGGCATCGACACGTTGAGGATGAAGACGGAGAGCTTGCGGTCGAGTTCGCCGGCCCAGAGGTTGCGTTTGGCGGCAAAGAAGCCTACGAGCACCATGCCGAAGATCATCAGCATTTGGGAAAGGATGTGGAGAAAGTCCATGAGCAGTATGTTTTGTGTTTCGGCCTGCAAAATTACATCCGTCGCCCTTTCGGCGAAAGGGCTACGGCGAAAATCTGCGACGTGCGGCGGGATTTTCCCCCGGCGGGGCGGTAGAAAACCGTCGGCACCTGGAATTTCCGGGGGCTGCGGACGGGCGGTCCGGAGCGGGGAGGAGAAATTCCAGGTGCCGATTTGTCAGCATAAAATATGTGCGCCGGTCCGGCCGGAGGCGGCGGCACGTGCCGGACGGGCGGGCATTAGATGCCGAGTACCACGCGCTGGAGGTAGTAGCAGAGGATGCCGGCGAAGTAGCCCACGAAGGCTATCCACGTGATGCGCTTCATGTACCAGCCGAAGGTGATTTTCTCCAAGCCCATGACGACCACGCCGGCGGCCGAACCGATGATGAGCATGGAACCGCCCACGCCGGCACAGTAGGCGAGGAGTTGCCAGAAGATGCCGTCCTGTGCGAAGTCGCCGGTGGGGGCCATGGGATACATGCCCATGCAGCCGGCCACGAGGGGCACGTTGTCGACGATGGAAGAGAGCACGCCGATGATGCCCGTGACGAGGAAGTGGTCACCGTCGAAGAAGGTGTTGAGCCCTGCGCCGAGCTGCGTGAGCACACCGATGACTTCGAGACAGGCTACGGCCATGAGGATGCCGAGGAAGAAGAGTATGGTGGACATGTCGATGCGCGAGAGCATGTTGGTGACGCGTCGCTGGGTGCCGCAGGAGCCTCCGCCGTGGGCGAGGTGGCGGTAGAAGATTTCCGTCACGGTCCAGAGCAGGCCGAGCACGAGCAGGATGCCCACGAAGGGGGGCAGGTGGGTGATGCCCTTGAAGATGGGCACGAAGATGAGGCCGCCCACGCCGAGGAAGAACACGATTTTGCGCTGCGAGGCGGTGAGGTCAGTGTCGCAGCCACACACGCCCTTCGTTTCGTCGTAGGCAAGTTCGCCCTTGAGGTGAAGCGAAAGCAGGTAGGCGGGAATGAGCATGGAGATGAGCGAGGGCAGGAAGATTTCCTTGATGACACCGGCGGCGGTGACGAGTCCCTTGTTCCAGATCATGATGGTGGTGACGTCGCCTATGGGGGAGAAGGCACCGCCGGAGTTGGCGGCGATGACCACGAGGGAGGCGTAGATGAGGCGGTCGTGGTGGTCGCTCACGAGTTTGCGCAGGAGCATCACCATGACGATGCTGGTGGTGAGGTTGTCGAGGATGGCGGAGAGGAAGAAGGTGAGGAATGCGATGCGCCAGAGCAGGCCTCGCTTGCTGTGGGTCCGGAGCAGGTTCCTGACGAAGTTGAAACCGCCGCTCTGGTCCACGAGTTCCACAATGGTCATGGCGCCCATGAGGAAGAAGAGGGTGGTGGACGTGGTGCCGAGGTGGTGTTCAATCACACTGCTCACGGCGAGCGCCACGTTGCTGCCGACGGCCTCGGCCAGGTAGGCGCCGGGGTCGAACATGAAGAGCGTCCAGCAGCCCACGAACATCAGCAGCGCTATGGCCGCCTTGTTGATGCGCGTGAGGCTTTCAATCGCGATAAAGAAGTAACCGATAACAAAGACTGCGATAATTGCAAGGGTCAATGTACTCATGGAATTTGTAAGTGTTTAAGGATTATTTTTAGTGTGCATCGTCATGCGTTCAACGCAGAGGGCTGAAAGCCCGGCCTTCAGCCCATAGCCCAGGGTGAAGCCCTGGGTTGGGGTGGGGGTTATTCGATGAGCCCTGTAGGGGCGACACATTATACGTCCGCATAGGGGTGCCGCCCTTACAGGGCTCATCGGACGTAGCCGGACCCAACCCAGGGCTTCACCCTGGGCTATGGGCTAAAGGTCGGGCTTTCAGCCCTCCACGTTTGCGCGCAGCAAAGATAGTGCAAGGCGAGCGGATTATTAAATAAAAGCCTGCTTTTATTTGAGAAGCCCGAGCCGCAGCCTATCTTGGCGAAGCAAAGATAGTGCAAGGCGAG
>CALZMA010000081.1 GCA_945788445.1 uncultured Bacteroidales bacterium
TCTGGGCCGCGGACTGGCCGGACGTTTCCGCATCCGGCCGGCTTGAAGAGCCCGGGGGTTCCTGGCCTGTGGCGGCGCGGAAGATGCTGTCGGCCTGGGCGCGTGCCTCGGCCTCGATTTCGGCGGCTTCGCGGGCGGCCCTCTGGCGTTCGCGCTCGATTTGTTCGGGCGACTTCTGCGGGGGGCGCGGCGTTTCGGCCTTGCAGGCGGAGAGAAGCAGGATGGCCCAGCAGAGCAGGGCCATCACTGACTTGTGGAAGGGGGATTGCATGGGGCGTGCGGGCTACTTACTTCGTGAGAGCCACTTCGATGTTGTTCTTGAGCACTTCGCTGCCGGGGTAGCCGCCCTGGCTGAGGTTGTCGTAGGCGGGCTTGCCGTCCTTGCCGAGGAGGAGGTAGGAGGGGATGCCGGGAATGTTGAGCGACTCGCACATTTCACCCCACTGCTGCTCGGTGAGGCGGTAGTGTTCGCCGCTGATGCCGGCAATCATTTCCTTCCAGGTGTCGAGGGGGGAGGACTCGCCCGTGATGTACACGAAGACGCAGCCTTTCTTCTCGAGTTCGGGCTTGATGTCGTGGATCTGCTTCATGGCCATGCGGCAGGGTCCGCACCAGGTGGCCCAGAAGTCGATGAGGACCACTTTGCCCTTGTAGATTTCGGCGAGCTTGGCCACCACGTCCTTGCCGGCTACGCTGGCGGGGAGGGTTTTGACAACGGAATTGACTTCTTCCTGTGCCACCTGTTCGTTCTGCACGACGGGTGCGGCTTCGGGCCGGGCCGGCTTCTTGGCGCAGCCGGTCGTGAAGAGGGCTGCGGCGAGGGTAAGGAGGAGGATAGACTTTTTCATGCTGGTTTGGGTTTGTGTAAGAGTGGTTTCTTGAATTGGATGTTTGATATTCGAGAGGCAAAGATTGATATTCGAGAGGCAAAGATAGTGTAAAGGCAACGTAGCGCAAAGAATTTGGCAAATATTTGCCTTTTTGGAAATTCTGCGCCTGGCCCCGGAGCACCGCCCCCAGGCTTTGCGTTTGCTGTTAAAGACGCAGAAAATGCGGCAAGCCTTACACTTTAACACATTTAACTTTCTGCAACGCCTGGGCCTGGGACTGACTTTTCAGAAACTGGGAGCAAAACGTTGCTCAAAGGGACTGAAGCGCCTGTCATAGGGAGCAAAAGTTTGCTCCCTGGGGACAAAAATTTGCTCCCAGGGGTCAAAAATTTGCTCCCAGGGACTGAATTTTCAATCCCTGGGACTGGAGGCCCGATTTTTGAGGCCCAAAAAGAAAGGAGAAGCACCGGCGGGCGCCTCTCCTTTTGTTTACTACAAAGATAAGGGAAAAAGGCCACAAAAGCAAATGGCGGTTTTCCATTTTAACATTTCGGGAGGACCCCGCGGGGCCTTCGCGGGGCGTTTTCGGGGCCGAAACCGGGGGTATTTGGTCGCAGCGAAGCGATGGGCGGGCGCGTAAAATCGGGACGCCGGAGGCTTTTTACAAGATATTTGACTACTTTTGCCGCGTAAGCCTCTGCGCAAACTAAACCAGCCTTTATCCAATCACTCCATAAAATCCCTGCTTATGCACACTTTCCTCCATGCTTCGGACATAGGACCGCTCGACGTGGCCCTCGCGGAAGCCGCTGCCATCAAGGCGGACCGCTACCGGTTTGAACACCTCGGCCACCACCGCACGGCCCTCCTCATTTTCTTCAACAACTCGCTCCGCACACGCCTCTCCACGCAGAAGGCGGCCCGCAACCTGGGCCTCGACGTGGTGGTGCTCGACGTGAACCAGGGGGCCTGGAAGCTCGAGACGGAACGCGGCGTGGTGATGGACGGCGACAAGAGCGAACACCTCCTGGAGGCCATCCCCGTGATGGCTTCCTACTGCGACCTCATCGGGGTGCGCACCTTCGCGGGCCTCACGGACCGCGACGCGGACTACGCCGAGAACATCCTGTCGCAATTCATCCGCTACAGCGGAAAGCCCGTCTTCTCGATGGAAAGCGCTACCGCTCACCCGCTCCAAGCCTTTGCGGACCTCATCACTATCAACGAGCACAAGGAGAAGCAGCGCCCGAAAGTGGTGCTGACGTGGGCCCCGCACCCCCGCGCACTTCCGCAGGCCGTGCCCAACAGTTTCGCGGAATGGATGCGCGCCGCCGACGTGGACCTCGTGGTGACGCACCCCGAGGGCTACGAACTGGACCCGCTCTTCGTGGGCGACGCCCGCGTGGAACATGACCAGATGAAGGCTTTCGAAGGCGCGGACTTCGTCTACGCCAAGAACTGGAGCTGCCCGGGCGTGACGCGCCCCGAGGCTTACGGCCAGATCCTCTCGACCGACCGCTCGTGGACCGTCGGCGAGGCCCACATGGCCGTGACGAACAACGCGCACTTCATGCACTGCCTGCCCGTGCGCCGCAACATGATTGTGACGGACGAGGTCATCGAATCGCCCCGCTCCCTCGTCATCCCCGAAGCCGCCAACCGCGAAATCTCGGCCACCGTCGTGCTGAAGCGGATGCTGGAGGCGATGTAGGAACGGCGCACGGCAAGCGGACGACCGACAATCCCCCTTGTGCCTCTCCCCTGCCCTGCCGGAAACGCTGCAAAGCGGAAGCCGGAGGACAGGGGGACGGCACAAGGGGGATTGGCTTGAAGGTCCTGCCACGCGCGGGGACAGGAAGCGGGGACGGACTACAGGAAACGGATGCGGGAGGCCAGCTGGAGAAAATAGTCGTTGGACCATATGGCCAAGGCATTGGGGGTTCGCAAGAAGGGGAACACGTCGGCTTTCACCTGTGCCATGTCGGCCGTGGCGAGACGCTGGCGCAGCGTTTCAAGAAATGCCTCGCGGCTGATTTCTTCGCCATTGAACTGGCGCACCCGCTCTTGCAAGTGGGCGAAATCGAGGGGAACGGCGCAGCGCACGTACCACTCGAAATCGTACCAGTCACGCCCTTTCACACGATTGCGCCAGGCGCGGTAGACCAAGGCGTGCATTTTCCCCGCAAAAAGGGAGGGCAACGTGAAACAGCGGACCACGAACGACTCGGGGAGGAGCAGGAGCTTCTGTTCGGTGGTAAAGTGGAGGGGCGGCTGGGTGTCTACTTCTATCTTGATTTTGATGGCCTTCTCGGTCTGGAACTTCACATCGTAGACTTCCGTGGTGTCCTTCAGGAAGGCGGAATCTACCTTCCCGAAGTTTTTCTTTTCCTTCTTCTTGATTTCCACGTTGCGCCCCACGAGGGAGAAGGCATCTATGATGGGCTGGAAAAACCGCTCGAACTGAAACGACTCCTGCGGGGCAAGGAGGGAAAAGTCCATGTCTTCGCTGAAACGGTCCAATCCATGGAATATGCGGAGGCAGGTGCCGCCGTAGAAAGCGGCCTCATTGAAGAAGCCACCGTGGTAAAGGCCTGCGAGGATTACTTGCTGGTTCACCTCGAACGTGGCATTGCGCCGTTGCTGCTCGGTGTGGAGCTCGTAGGCCGAAAGCATTTGCCGGTAAATCTCGTTGCTCATTTTTCAAGATATCTTAGAAGGGTTGCCACGGAACTTGCCTTTTTCCCGACTTCCACATAACGGCGGAGCACGTCGGGGTCGAAGCGCAGGAAGTCGTCGAGGTCGATGCGGAGGTCCTGCTCGATGTACAGCTCCACATCGCGGCGGGAACGGAGCTGGAGCCCGGGGCTGTTGGCCACCAGGTCGCACAGGGCTTTCTCGGGGGTGGCCATGAGGAAGGCGTAACCGTCAGCCAGGATGCTCCGCACTCCCGTGGAAAAAACGGCGGGGGCTTCCGTGTAATAGTCGAAACAGCCCACGGCGGTCTCGAAACGGCGCGCACGCTTGAGGGTCATGGACTGCGTGAGGTAGACGGCCTCGGGAATGAGCCCGTAGTAGCGCAGCGCCGTCGACATGGAGACGTAGGACGGCGCACAGAGGTGGTTGGCGATGAGTTCGGTGGACAGTGCCTTCCCGCTCACCTCGGGCGAAACGACGTAGAGGCCCTTCTTCAACCGCAACAGGCTTCCGTTGCTCTCGAGGCTGCGCACCTTCTGGTTGCCCGCCTTGAGGCCCGGGAAAAGCGAGGCTACGGCGGACGTGTGCACGGGAATGTTGCCAAAAACGGCGAGGGGATTTGTCATAGGCAGGAAGGTGGAAAAAGGGGGACGGGGATTGGCTGCAAAGATACAGGATTTGTCAGATTTTGCACAGGAAAACAAGTTTTTCTTCGCTATCTGTGCAATTTTTGACAGGTTTCAGGGCGTTCCATGTCTCACAAGGGCCAAAAAAAATCCTGCGGCGGACGCCTTCTTGCTTGGTAGAAGACGACCCGCCGCAGGACTTTGCAGGCGGACGGGCGGCCGGGGCCTTACCCGATGCGGCGCACCATTTCGCGGAAGATGTCGGCCATGAGGGGCTGGACGGCATCGGCGGCGCGCTGCACTTCCTCGTGGCTGACTTCCACGATTTTGCCTTCCACGCCGAGGTCGGTGATGATGCTGATGCCGAACACGCGGATGCCGCAGTGGCGGGCTACGATGACTTCGGGGACGGTGGACATGCCGACGGCATCGGCTCCGAAGATGCGGTACATCTTGTACTCCGCCGGGGTTTCGTAGGTGGGCCCTTGGGTGGCGAGGTAGACGCCCTCGACGGTGCGGATGCCCTTCTCGCTGGCTATCTGGCGCGCCATGTCGAGGAAGGCGTGGTCGTAGGCCTCGTGCATGTCGGGGAAACGGGGTCCGGTGGGGAAGTTGGGACCGTGGAGGGGATGTTCGGGCATGAAGTTGATGTGGTCGGTGATGAGCATGAGGTCTCCTATCTCGAAGTCGGGGTTCATGCCGCCCGCGGCGTTGCTCACGAAGAGGTTCTTGATGCCGAGCTGGTGCATGACGCGCACGGGGAAGGTCACCTGCTTCATGTCGTAGCCTTCGTAGAAGTGGAAACGGCCCTGGAGGGCCATCACGTCCTTGCCGCCGAGACGGCCGAAGATGAGACGGCCGGAATGGCCCTCGACGGTGGAGACGGGGAAGTTGGGGATTTCGTTGTAGGGGAAGGCGTCGACCACTTCAATCTCTTCGGACAGACGGCCGAGGCCGGTGCCGAGCACGATGGCGGTGTGGGGACGCATGGTGGTGTGCTGGCTGATCCAGTCAGCGGTTTGCTGTATGGCTTTCAACATATTGCAATATGGTTTGGTTAAAGGTTTGTTGCGAGGTTTCGGCCGGCTCTATCTCCACGCCGATGGGCTGGACGCAGAGGCGGGCGA
>CALZMA010000082.1 GCA_945788445.1 uncultured Bacteroidales bacterium
GTGCGCCGCGCCCTCGAACTCACCGGGACAGCCCACCTGGCCCGCCGCGCCCTCACCTCGCTCAGCGACGGCGAACGCCAGCGCGTGTTCGTGGCCAAGGCCCTGGCGCAGGACACGCCCGTCATCCTCCTCGACGAGCCTTCGGCCTTTCTCGACTTTCCCTCGAAAATCCAGCTCTTCCGCCTGCTGCGCCGCCTGGCCCACGAGGAGGGGAAAGCCATTCTGATGAGTACGCACGACGTGGAGCCCGCCCTCCAGTTGGCGGACCAGCTCTGGCTCCTGAGCCGCGACGAACTCTGCTGCGGCACGCCCGAAGCCCTCGCCGGGGCGGGACAGATAGGCCGCTTCTTCGACCGGAGCGGACTGCGCTTCGACGCCGGGCAGCGCCGCTTTGTCTACTGACTCCGCACCGTGCCCCGCGCCGGCGGGCTGAGAACCATTCAACTCCTAAAAGAAAGAAACCTACCCCATGATAGTCTGTATTGCAGAAAAGCCCAGCGTGGCCCAGGAGATAGCCCAAATTCTCGGGGCCTCGGCCCGCCACCAGGGCTACTTTGAAGGGAACGGCTACCAGGTGACCTGGACCTACGGCCACCTCTGCGAGCTCAAATACCCCGAGGACTACACGCCGCAATGGAAGCGCTGGAGCCTCGGGGCGCTGCCCATGGTGCCGCCGCGCTTCGGCATCCGCCTCAAGGACGACGAGGGCGTGAAGCGCCAGTTTGCCGTCATCGAACAGCTCATGGCCCGCGCCGAACGCATCGTGAACTGCGGCGATGCCGGCCAGGAGGGCGAACTCATCCAGCGCTGGGTGATGCAGAAGGCCGGGGCGCAGTGTCCCGTGGACCGCCTGTGGATTTCCTCGCTCACGGAAGATGCCATCCGCGAGGGCTTCCAGCAGCTCCGCCCCCAGACGGACTACCAGCGCCTCTACGAGGCCGGACTCTGCCGCGCCATCGGCGACTGGCTGCTCGGCATGAACGCCACCCGGCTCTACACCCTGAAGTACGGCGGCCAGCGCGGACCGGGCGCACAGCCGCTCAGCATCGGGCGCGTGCAGACCCCGACGCTCGCCCTCATCGTGAAGCGGCAGCAGGAGATTGACCATTTCACACCGGAGCCTTACTGGGTGCTCTCGACCCTCTACCGGCAAACGACGTTCAACGCCGTGATGGCCGACCCGAACGAGGACGAGGCCCCCGCGCAGGACGGCAAGCAACCGGCCGCCCCCGCCCGCCGCGGATTTACCTCGGAGGAGGAGGGACAGGCCGCCCTGGCCCGCATCCGCACGGAACCTTTCTTCGTGGACAGCGTGGAAAAGAAAAAGGGTACGGAAGCGCCGCCGCGGCTCTACGACCTCACTTCGCTGCAGGTGGACTGCAACAAGAAGTTCGGCTTCTCGGCCGACCTGACGCTGCAACTCATACAGAGCCTCTACGAAAAGAAGGTGACGACCTACCCGCGCGTCGACACCACCTGCCTCTCGGAGGACATCTATCCCAAATGCGGCCCCATCCTCAACGGCATTTCGGGCCAATACGGCACGCTGCTCATGCCGCTGCGGGGCGCGAAGCTGCTGAAGCGCAAGAAGGTCTTCGACAACAGCAAGGTGACGGACCACCACGCCATCATCCCCACCGGCGTGGCCCCGCAGAACCTGACGGACATGGAGAAGCGCGTGTTCGACCTGGTGGCGCGCCGCTTCATCGCGGTCTTCTACCCCGACTGCCGCTTTGCGACCACCACGGTGCTGGGCCACGCGGCCGACGTGCCGTTCAAGGCTACGGGCAAGGTAATCCTGGAACCGGGCTGGCGCGATGTCTACGGTCCGGCGCGCCCGGCCGAGGGTGCCGATGCGGCCGACGAGGAGAAGACGGACGAGGGGGAACGCACGCTGCCCGACTTCGTCAGCGGCGAAAGCGGTCCGCACGAGCCTTCGCTCACGCAGAAAACGACGCAGCCGCCCAAGCCCTACACCGAGGCTACCCTGCTCCGCGCCATGGAAACGGCGGGACGCACGGTCGACGACGAGGCACTGCGCGACGCGATGAAGGAGAACGGCATTGGCCGCCCCTCCACCCGCGCGGCCATCATCGAGACGCTCTTCCGCCGCCAGTACATCCGCCGCCAGCGCAAGGCCATCATGCCCACGCCGACGGGCGTAGAACTCATCTCCATCATCCGCAACGAGCTGCTGAAGAGTGCCGAACTCACGGGCCGCTGGGAGCGGAAGTTGCGCCAGATCGAGAGCGGGCAGTATGTGGCGGGCCAGTTTGTGGAGGAATTGAAAACGATGGTCGACGAGCTGGTCCGGCAGGTGCTGAGCGACAATACGCCCTGCCGCCTCAGCGCCTTCGCCTCGCCCGCGTCTGCCCCGCAGCAGGCCCAGCCCGCCCCGACAAAGCAGGCGGACGAAGCGCCCAAGGCCCCGCGCAAACGCATTGTCCGTGCGGGCAGCATTTGTCCGCAATGTGGCCAAGGGAAGGTCATCAAGGGCCACACGGCCTACGGTTGCTCGCGCTGGAAGGAAGGTTGCGATTGGCGAAAGCCGTTTAAATAAATATAGGTGTAGGCAATAGAAAAAATAGGTATTGCCGCAATCGAACGACAAGTATTGCCGCAATCCTGACAGCTGTTGGCCGATAATGTCAAGCGTTCAAGGCGCGCCCCGGAGGGGCAAAAGCTCACAGCCCAGGGCAAGCGAGCAAAGCGAGCGGCACTTGCCGCAATCCTGACAGCTGTTGGCCAACAATGTCAAGCGTTCAAGGCGCGCCCCGGAGGGGCAAAAGCTCACAGCCCAGGGCAAGCGAGCAAAGCGAGCGGCACCCTGGGTTAGGCCGAAGGGTATCCGATACGCCCCCGGAGGGGGCAAAAGCAGCGACAGGAGCACTCCTGCCATGGCTTTTGCCCCCTCCGGGATTTTCGTTGGACGCTTGTAGTCCGGGCTTCCGAGGTTGTTGCACGTTTCCGTAGGTACACAAAAAAACTGCCTTCGCCGCGGGAAGCGGGTGGGCAGTTTCTGAGTTAAGTTTTTGGTTCTTCGACCGATTATTCGCCGGGAGCGATAGCGCCGGAGGGGCAAACATCTGCGCAAGTGCCGCAATCAACACAAACGCTGGGGTCGATAGAGTACTTAGCGCCTTCAGAGATAGCGCCAGAGGGGCATTCATCGATGCAAGTGCCGCAAGCAATGCAATCGTCGCTAATTACGTAAGCCATAATAGTAGAATTTGATTGATGAGTGAGTAATTGTCCTTGTCTTCGCGGGAACGCATGAACCCAAAACAGGCTTTGCGATACGCCAAGCGGTGGCAAAGGTAGTGCAAGGCGAGCGGAAAATGAAAGAAAAAGCGATTTTTCTTTTTGTTGTGCGTTCCATATTTTCAATCTCAGCCTTGGAAAAATCAATCCCAGCCTTTGAATTTTCAATCCCAGCCTTTGAAAAAACAATCCCAGCCTTTGAAAAAACAACTCCAGGCTTTGCTGTACCCCTCCCCCGCCCCCGAAAAAGCAAACGATTGCAGCCCGATGCAATAAACCTCGCGAAAAGCCGTTACTATATAAATACATTCCCCAAATCATGATTTCTTTGCTCCGCATCCTCCTGATATGCCTTGCACTCTGCCCCGCGGCGCTTTTTGCCCAGCAGCGCAAGGTCCAGAACAAGCCCTTCATCGACGAGCGCCGTTTCCACTACGGCTTCTTCGTGGGCATTCACGACGAGACCGCGCAACTCGTCAACAACGGCTACATCGACCCCGCCACAGGGGCGCAGTGGGTAGCGCAGACCGACCAGATGAGCCTCGGGTTCTCCGTCGGCGTGCTCGGCGAGTGGAAACTCAACCGCACCCTCAGCCTCCGCGCCGTGCCCTCGCTCCACTTCGGTTCCAAGCATTTCACCTTCAAGGACCAGACCACGGGCAAGCAGGAGTACCAGGACCTCAAGTCGTGCTACGTGGGCATGCCCATCGACCTGAAGGTGGCCGCCCCGCGCTTCAACAACTACCGGCCCTACGTGGTGGCGGGCCTCGCCCCCTACTACGACCTCAGCGGCAACGAGCAGGGCAAGCTGAAATTCAAGCCCTTCACGCTCATGGCCGAAATAGGCATGGGCTGCGACCTCTACATGCCCTTCTTCAAGCTCATCCCCGAACTGAAATTCTGCTTCGGCCTCGGCAACGTGCTGAAGAAGAACCGTCCCGACCTCATCGACCCCACGCAGCGCATCTTCACCGAGAGCGTGGACCGCGCCACCGTGAGCATGGTCGTGCTCACCCTCTACTTTGAATAACACCGCCCGCAAAGGCCCGAATGGAACGTACAAAACAGCAAAATCGCCGGTTTGTAACAAAAATGTAACCCACGGTTCGCGCGCATCCAAATATAAGGACTACATTTGCCGCATCAAGGTTTGATTTTCCTGCCTTAAATATTCTTCATCATGGAAAATACGCACAAGCGCCTCGAAGCCCTCCTTCAGGCCATGCCGCCCATTTCGCTGGCAGAGATGTCGGAAATCAGGCTCATGAAGCGCACGGACCAGAAATACCTGACAAACATCGACACCCTTGCCGAACTGCTCCGCCTCACGCGCGACGACTACTACACCCAGGAGATCGACGGCCGGCGCATCAGCCCGTACGCCACCACCTACTGGGACGACGAGAACGAGGCCTTCTTCCACTTCCACCAGGCAGGCCACCGGCCCCGCCGCAAGGTGCGGGTGAGGACCTACGTGGGTTCGGGCCAGTCGTTCCTCGAAGTGAAGCGCAAGGACAACCACGGGAAGACCTTCAAGAGCCGCGTCACCGTGCCCTCGCTCGAAGCCGTCATGAACGACCGGGCCGGACAAGATTTTCTCCAGGAGAAAACGGGCTTCGACTTCTCACAGCTCCGCCCCACCGTGGCCAACCGTTTCTACCGCATCACCCTCGTGAACCGGGGCAAGACGGAACGCCTCACCATCGACTTCGACATCCGCTTCCGCAACCTCAAGACCGGCCGCGAGGCCGCCATGGACCACATCGTGGTGATTGAGCTCAAGCGCGACGGCCGCGTCCATTCCCCCATCCTCCCCCTCCTCCGGCAACTCCGCATCAAGCCCGCCGGCTTCAGCAAATACTGCATCGGGGCCTGCGTCACCGACGACACCCTCCGCGTGAACCGCTTCAAGAAGAGGCTCATACGCATCCGCAAGGTGGCGAACAAGCCCGTGCCG
>CALZMA010000083.1 GCA_945788445.1 uncultured Bacteroidales bacterium
GAGAGCGGCTGGGGCAACCGGGCCACGCAGCTGTCGAGCAGGGCCAGTACGCGGAGCGAGTCGCCGCCCGAGAGTTCCAGGGCACGTGCCGCCGTGAAGAAGGTTTCGGGCGAAGCAAACGAGGCATCGGCCGAAGCCGCCTCGAAGCATTCGTAGGCACCGGCATAGTTCTTCTGGGCAAAACGGCAGTAGCCGCGCTGCATGAGGTAGAGCGGCCCGGGCGACAGTTCGTATGCCTTTTGCGCTTCTGCTTCGGCCCGCTCGAGCGTCCAGTTGGCGGTGGGCGCAGCGGCCTCGCCAGGCTGCTGGAGCGTGGAGACGATGAGGGTGCTCAGCTGGTAGCGTACGGCATCTTCCTTCATGGCCACCGCCGGGGAGAGCTGTGCTTTCTCGATGGCTGTCTGGAAATCCGTTTCGGCTGCTTCGAACTGTTGCTGCGAAGCCTTCAGCGTGGCGCGGTTCACGTAGCCGTCGGGGAGGCCGGGCCATTGGGCCACAAAGTCGTCGTAGGCCACGGGGAGCGCGGCGGGGTCGGCACTCTTCAGCATGAAGAGGTACGTGAGCGCTTCGTCGGGGTCGTTGGGCAATGCCTTGGGGATGGCGATTTCGCGCAAGTCCTTCTGCAGCGCCGAGGTGGAAGAAATGTTTAAAAGGGAAAGGAAGCGCGCATCGATGGCGCAGGCGGTCTGTGCCTCTTTCTGCACGTTGCCCTGCACAATGCCCGCGAGCACGCCTTCCGCCGTGAAGAGCGGCAGACCCACGTGGGCCGCTTCGTTGGGCAGCGAAAGGTCGTAGTAGCGGAAGTCGTTGTAGGGTTCGGTGGCCGTCACCTTTACCTCCATGGGCTTGGCTTTCTTCCCCGCACGGGCCGGGAGCAGGAGGAGCGGGGTGCCCTCCGCGGCAGCTTGCGAAGTGAGCGCGAAGAAAGGCTGGTCCTTGGTCCCTTCGACGCTGAACTTCACGAGGTCGGTGGTGGCGTTGGCACCGAGGATGCGGCCCACGGCATATTTCTTGCCCTTCGTGTCAATCACTTCTGCGCGGGCTGCGCCGCTGAGCATTTGAAACGTGGTAGCCGCTTCGCCTTCGGCACCGATGAAGAAAGCTGTGCCTTCGCGAAGGAGTTTGCCTTCGGCATCGTAGGCAAACAGTTGTACAATGGCCTTGTAGGCATCGCCAGCTCCTACGGGCGATGCGGCAGCGGTCCGTGCGGCAGCGCTGGCTGAGAACAGCAGGCAGAAAGCTGCGAGGAGCGTGTATGGGAGAAACTTGTATTTTTGAAGCATAGTCACAATGAAGTATAAGGGTTAGGCGCGTTTGGCGCAGAGTGCTCTAGCGTTTTCGATGGCAGCGTCGGTGAGCGAGGCACCCGAGAGCATATGGGCAATTTCTTCCACGCGGGCCTCCTCGTCGAGGGGCACGATGTGGCTGCGCGTGGTGTCGGCCGCGTCTTCCTTGTAGACCTTGAAGTGGTGCTGGCCGTGGGCGGCGATTTGCGGCAGGTGGGTGATGCAGATGACTTGGCAATGCTCCGCAATGTGGCGCATCACCATGGCCATGCGTTCTGCCATTTCGCCCGAGACACCCGTGTCGATTTCGTCGAAGATGATGGAGGGGAGGTGGGTGCGGCGGCTGATGAGCGCCTTGATGGACAGCATCAGTCGGGCAATCTCGCCGCCCGAGGCTATTTCGCTCACGTCCTGTGGCGGCACGTTCTTGTTTGCGGAGAAGAGGAAGGCCACGCGGTCGGCACCCGATTCGTCCGGCTCCGTGCGCGGGGCAATTTCTATGGTAATCTTGGCGTGCGGCATGCCGAGGTTCTGGAGTGCTGCGATGAGTTCCTGTTCCATCTGCTGCGCGGCCGATTTTCTCGACTCCGTCAAGGCTTGGGCCGCTTCCTGCCGCTGTGCGTGGAGGCGTTCCGTTTCGCGGCGGGCCTCTTGGATCAGTTCGTCGGCGTTTTCCGTGGCATCGATTTTCTCGCGCAGTTCCTGTTCCAGTTGCAGGAGTTCGTCCACGCCCGCCGCGTGGTGCTTCTGCTCCAGGTTATAGATGGTGCTGAGGCGTTCCTCCACGAAAGCAAGTCGGGCGGGGTCGGCTTCGACGGCATCCACTTCGCGTTCCAGTTCGGTGGAGATGTCGTCGAGCTCAATGCGCACGCTGCGGAGCCTTTCTGCCAGTTCGCCGGCTTGGGGCGCATGCTTCTCCACACCGCTGAGCGCATCCGTAGCCATTCGCAAGGCCTGGCTCACGGGGAGCTCTTCGCCCTCGAGGAGGTTCTGGGCGGAGGCCAGTGCCTGGCGGATGTCTTCGGCGTGGCTCAGCAGGGACAGTTCCTGTTCGAGCTCCTCCTGTTCGCCGGCTTGGAGGGCGGCTTCTTCGAGTTGCGTCAGTTGGAACTGCATGTACTCCAAGTCGTTGCGGTCCTTCTCGGCTGCTTCGGTGAGCGAGCGGAGGCGGTTGGCCGCGCGTTTGTAGTCGGCGTGTACGGTGCGGTACCTTTCGCCGAGTTCCGGCCTGGCCGCCATCGTGTCGAGCGTGTCGAGGATGAAGCGTTCGTTGCGGATGAGCAGGTTCTTGTGTTGCGAATGGATGTCGATGAGGAGTGCGCCGAGTTCTTTCAGCTTGGCGGCAGTCACGGGCGTGTCGTTGATGAAGGCGCGGCTTTTGCCGGCGGCCGTCACCTCGCGGCGCACGATACACTCCGCGGGGTCGAAGTCGATGTCGTTCGTTTCGAAGAAAGGCTTCACGTCGAAGCCCTCGAGGCGGAACGATGCCTCGACCATACATTTCTTTTGTCCCGTCTGGATGGCCTTGGCATCGGCACGGCCGCCCAACAGCAGTTCGAGCGCACCGAGCATGATGCTTTTGCCCGCACCCGTTTCGCCCGTAATCACCGAGAAACCGGGCTCCCAGTCGATGTCGAGCTGTTCAATCAGTGCGTAGTGGGATATTGTGAGGCGCTGAATCATTTCTTTAACTTATAGCCGTATTGTGTATGATTTCTATCGCTATTGGCCGATTTGTCGCCAATAGGTGCTTTGCGAGGCGTTGATGTTGGTGAGCGTTTCCACGACTTCTTCCTTCTCCTTCGGCGTGCCGTGGCCCTTGAAGATAGAAACCAGTTCGTCGCGTTTGTACTCCGTGAAGATTTGCGGCAGCATGCTCATCGACTTGTTTTGCCGGGCCTCCCTGAGCAGTTTGATGGCCTTTGTGATGCCGGCGCGTCCGCGTTCCACGTTTTCGCTCATCACGTCGAGACCCTCGCGGTAGTAGGCATACTGCATCTGCCGGAAAGGCTCCATGCCGCCGTCCAGCATGTCCGTGATGATGGCATAGCGGTTTTTGCTGTCCTCAAAGGCTTTCCAGCCCTTTGCGGGCAAGCTCTGCGCCCCGGTGGCAATCGTTTGTGCCGTGGTCAGGCATTCCGTACCGCCCAGCGGCGCCATGGTGTCCAGGTCGATGCCGATGATGAGGTAGACATAGAAAGCCAGCGTGGCCGTCAGGTTGTTGTCGATGAGGTCCGGGCGGAAGTCTATCTGGTCGTACTCCTGGAAATTGAACGTGAAGTTGGGGTCGTTGAAGGCAAACGAAGAAGTGGTGTAGGTGGCGCCGTAGACAGGGCGTGTGGCCTGCACGTTGAGCGAAGCCTCGAAGGTGTTTTCCGAGGGCGTGTACTTCTTCACCGTGATGGTGAACGAGCAGCTGATGCGTTCGTTCGGCTTGAACTGCAGCGCCGTCCATTGCCGGTCGTTGAGAAACTGTTCCAGCGTGGTTTGCAGGTTCTCAAAGACCGAAGTGCTTGTGCCCTGCACCTGTTGGTGGTTGATGGTCACGCGCGCTTCCAGTTCCTGCGCGGGGAGCAACGCAGCGTGGCAGAGCAGGAGCCCGATGGCCACTGCCCAGCGCAACCTGAACCATTTGTTTAATAGCAATAGAATATTTCCCATGAAATTCAATGATAACGCTCACTCTACGGCGGGCAGGCAGGCGCACAGCGTTGCCACAATGTCCTTGGCCACCTCCGTTTTCGGCTTCAGCGGAAAATCCTTCTGTTTGCCGTCGGCAGAGAGAATGGTGATTTTGTTCGTGTCCACGGCGAAGCCCGCCCCCTTGTCGCGGAGCGAGTTCAGCACAATGAAGTCCAGCCCCTTGCGTTGCAGCTTGTC
This sequence comes from uncultured Bacteroidales bacterium, assembly GCA_945788445.1. GTDB lineage: Bacteria > Bacteroidota > Bacteroidia > Bacteroidales > Bacteroidaceae > Alloprevotella. Next base: position 4,167 of record CALZMA010000083.1, read on the forward strand.
CGCAGCGTGAACCAGTTCGTTCGTCGTTTCCAGCGCAAAGCCCACCAAGCGCTGTTCCGGGCGTTTCATCTGGCCCAGGGCAGCGGCGATGTCGCGCGTGGGCAGCAGCCGGAGTTGCAGTTCGCCCGTTGTCTCGCGTTTCATTTTCTCCGTGCAGACCTTCTCGGGCGTGAAGTCCGCCACGGCGGCGCAGAGGATGGCCGCATCGGTTTCGGGAAAACGGGCCGTAGCCGCCTCGTACATTTCAGCCGCACTCTCCACGTCGGTGCGGTGGATGCGCGGGTGCTGCGTCTGGAGTGCCACGGGGCCGCAGACGAGTTCTACCTCAGCGCCTCGCCGCGCACATTCCTCGGCCAGGGCGAAGCCCATTTTCCCCGAAGAATAATTGCCGATGAAGCGCACCGCGTCGATTTTCTCATAAGTGGGCCCTGCTGTGATGAGGATGCGTTTCCCCTTCAGGTCCAAGGTGTCCTGCTCTTCGAAATGCTTCTCCAGCACCTGTACCAGCACTTCAGGCTCCTGCATGCGCCCCTTGCCCATGAGGTGGCTGGCCAGTTCGCCCGAGGCGGGTTCCACGATGATGTTGCCGTAGCTCCGCAGAATGTCCAGGTTGCGCTGCGTGGCCGGGTGGGCATACATGTCCAGGTCCATGGCCGGTGCGACAAACACCTGGGCCTTCATCGAGAGGTACGTTGTCACGAGCATGTTGTCGGCCACGCCGCCCGCCATCTTGCCGAGCGTCGAGGCCGTGGCGGGCGCAACCAGCATGGCATCGGCCCAGAGGCCCAGGTCCACGTGGCTGTGCCAGGTGCCGTCGCTGTGTGCGAAAAACTCCGAGACCACGGGGCGGCCCGTCAGCGCGGAGAGCGTGACGGGGGTGACAAACTCTTTGCCCGCAGGCGTGATGACCACCTGCACTTCGGCACCCGCCTTGACCAGCAGGCGGCAGAGGGTGCAGGCCTTGTAGGCCGCGATGCTGCCCGTGATGCCCAGCACGATATGTTTGCCTTTGAGAGAAGAAGTGTCCATTGC
>CALZMA010000084.1 GCA_945788445.1 uncultured Bacteroidales bacterium
AGAAACTTCTTTATGAAAGTCTCGTCAATCGTATCTACAGGACAAACCATCTCCGGGAAGTCGTTCATTACCTGCTTGTATTCTGCATTCAGGAAAGCGAAGAAGTCGTTTTTGTCTATCACGTCGCTTTCATTGATATGGAATCCGGTGGGAATGGCAGCGCTGACAAGGCTTTCAAACTCGGCGTATCGCTCCTCAGGCACCACATTGTCCAGTTCCATCGTAGAGACCGTACAACCGATGTCGACGCCCACGTGATTGGGATTGACATATTTTCCAAGCGGAGCAGAGAATCCGATGGTGATACCCTTTCCCATGTGTACATCAGGCATGATACGCACATGCGCTCCTTCAAAAGGACGTTGGTCGAGCAACGACTGTATCAATTCCACGGCTTCCTCTTCCACATTGTCTGTAAAGATCTTGCAGTCCGTACAGTATTTTCCTTTTAATTCTTTCATTATCGTATCTGTTTTGGGGATTCGGCGGCAAAGGTAGGCATGCGGTACGCAGCTTTTTTGCGTAATGCAGATAATTTTTCAATATAATGAGCCCTACAAGGGCGGCAACGCTATGCGGGCGTAGATGGGTGCCGTCCTTGCAGGGCTCATGGTGAGGTCTATGGGTAAAGGTCAGCCCTTGCATGGGGAGACCGGGGCGTTTCGTGTGTTGGGGCGCATGTCGTGCGTACGCATGTATCATCTATACATTGCCCCGCCTCGCCGCGATTATTTAATCCAGCCTGGATAGCGGAAGTCGCAGGAGCGCCATTCGGGGCTGATGCGGACGTAGGTGGTGCTGATTTTCTTCTTCAGCCATTCCTCGATTTTCTCCTCGCGGCGCTTGGCCACAACGGTTTCGCGCAGGGTCTGGAAGTCCTCGGTGACGCTGGCCTGGTGGCCGTCGATGCGCGTCTTCAGGCGGACGATGGCGCAGACGGTCTGGCCTTTCTTGTTCACCATCGTGAAGGCGCGCGACACCTGGCCCACCTGGAGCGTGTCCACTACTTTCGCCACGTCGGCCGGGAGGTCCTTCATCTCGAAGCGCGAGGTGATGGAATAGCTGCCATCGTTGGCCATGAGGCCGTAGTTGTTGCGCGTGTCCTTGTCGTCGGAGAGGACGCCCGCGGCAGCTTCGAAGGTAAACTTCCCGGCGCGGATGTCGTCGGCGATGGAGTCGAGGCGGGCGGTGCAACGGGTGAGCTCGCTGGTCTCAATCTCCGGCTTGAGCAGGATGTGGCGCACGTTCACCTTGTCGCCGCGCTTGTCGATGAGCTGGATGATGTGGAAGCCGAACTCCGTGCGCACGATTTTCGACACCTTCTTGGGGTCGTTGAGGCTGAAGGCCACCGTGGCAAATTCGGGCACCCACTGGTTGCGTCCGGCGTAGCCGAGTTCGCCGCCGTTGCGGGCGGAACCGTCCTGCGAGTAGAACTTCGCCAGTGTGGCAAACTCCGACTCGCCGCTGTTCACGCGCTGGGCAAAGTCGCGCAGGCGGTTCTCGATGCGCTCGATCTCTGCACGCGAGATTTGCGGCGTGGAGGTGATGATTTGCACTTCCACCTGCGTGGGAATGAAGGGGATGCTGTCCGACGGCACGTTCTTGAAGTATTCGCGCACCTGTGCGGGCGTCACCTTGATGTCGCCGGCAATCTTCTGCTTCACCTGGTTAATCATCTCTCCTTCCCGCGCCTGCTTCTTCCACAGTTCGCGGAGCTGCGAGAGTTTCACGTGCATGATCTGCTCCACGGCTTCGCGTGAGCCGTAGGTCTGGATGATGTTGCTGATTTGCTCGTCGACCATCTGGATGACGTCCGACTCGCTCACGCTGATGCTGTCGAGCTGGGCCTGGTGGAGGAAGAGCTTGTTGATGGCCAGCATTTCGGGTATGGTGCAGTAGGGATTGTTGACGGGTGAGCCCGACTGCTCGGCGCTGAGGCGTGCCTCTTCGACATCGGAGAGGAGAATGGGCTCGTCGCCCACGACCCAAATGATTTCGTCGACCACGTTCTTCTGTGCCCAAGCGGGGACGAGGGGGAGCAGAAGCAGCAGGGAGGCGATGATTTTCTTTACCATAAGATGAATTTTCGGAAAAGGGAGAAAGGGAGCGGACGGGCTGTCCGCTCCACTGGTTTATTGGATGGTTTTCAGTACGGCTTCGTCTACGCTGAAGCTGAAGCGGCGGCGAAGGTCTTCAACCCATTCCTTCTCTTTCTGGGCCTGGTAGTCGGCCGTCACCTGGGGCTTCACGTCGAGCCACGACTTGGGCTGCTTCATGACGGTGCCACACACGCCGGTGGCGGCGTAGCCCTTGATGGGAGCCACGGGCTTGCCCGTCTTGAAGGCATAGGCATCGACGAAGCGGTTCTCGCCCTCCTGGCAGAGGTAGGGGCCGCTCACGCTGACGCAGACAGAGTCGGCGTTGAACTGCTGCTTGAGTTCCTTGCGCCAGTCGCCGTCGCCATATTTCTTCAACATTTTCTTCACCTTCTTGGCCTGCTTGGGGTTCTTGCAGTGGAACACGAAGCCCTTGAAGCGCGGGCGTTCCCAGGCATAGTCGGCCTTGTGGGCCTTGTACCACTGCTCGAGGCCGAGCGTGTCGGTGGCGGCTACGTCCCATACCTTCTGCTTGCTCACTTCGTAGAGGAGCAGGCCGTCGTGGTACTCCTGGATGAGGTAGCGGAGTTCGGCGTTGTCGACGATGTGGGCGTTCATCACGCTGTCGAGCACGGCTTCGCGGGTGAGGCGGCCGCCCGAGGCTTCGACGATTTTCTGGATGCGGTGCTGGCTCGAGGCCTCCTCGATGTTCTGCTTCTTGAGCATGTCGATGATTTCCACGCGCAGCGTGTCGAAGGGGTCGATGGGCTTGCGGTCCGTCATCTTGATGATGTGGTAGCCGAAGGGCGAGAGGACGGGAGCCGACATCTGACCCTTCTGGAGGGCGTAGGCGGCATCCTCATATTCCTTCACAAAGGCACCGGGGCCCACGAGGGGAAGCTGTCCGCCCTTGGCCGCGCTGCCGGGGTCGGCGGAGAAGCGGCGTGCCATGTCGCCAAAGTCCGCTCCCGCAACGATAGCCGTGTGGATGGAGTCGGCCTTGAGCTTGGCCGCCTGCTTTTCGGCTTCCGAAGCGTTCTGGGGGAGCTTGATGAGGATGTGGGCGGTTTCGATGAGGTCCTGTCCGTTGAGCTTCTTCACCGTGTTGTCGTAGACCATGCGGGCGATGGAGTCGATAAACTCCTGGTCCACCAGATAGGGTGTGAGCTGCATGTCGCGGTAGGTGTGGAATTCCTTCCGGAAGCTCGTGAGCGTGTCCATGCCGGCTGCTTCGGCGGCTGCCACCTTCAGCTTGTAGTTGATGAACATGGGCACGTACTCTTCTACAGTCTTCTTCTCAACGGCGCCTTCGACGTTGCCGTTCTTGTGGAAAGAGTATTCAAACTCGGACTTCGTGACCTGCTTGCCGTTGATGGTCATCAGCACAGGGTCGGAAACCGATTGTGCCCCGGCCGTGAGGGCCAGGGCAAAAAGGGAGGAGATAAGAAATTTCAGTTTCATGGGGAAAAGAGTCCGTTATTAACAGATAGAGTTAAAAACGATAACCTTAGACAATACAATGGTGGGGAAGCGGTGACTATTCGCCGCGGCGGCTGTAGTTGGGTGCTTCGCTGGTGATGGTGATGTCGTGGGGGTGGCTTTCGAGCACGCCGGCACCCGTGATGCGGGTGAACTTGGCATCGTGGAGGCGTTCGATGGTGGGAGCGCCACAGTAGCCCATACCCGAGCGGAGGCCGCCAACCATCTGGTAGATGACTTCCTGCACGGAACCCTTGTAGGGCACACGGCCGGCAATGCCTTCGGGCACGAGTTTCTTCACGTCGCTCACGGCACCCTGGAAGTAGCGGTCCTTCGAACCGTTCTCCATGGCTTCGAGCGAACCCATGCCGCGGTAGGTCTTGAACTTACGGCCGTTGAAGATGATGGTCTCGCCCGGGCTTTCTTCCGTGCCGGCTACGAGCGAACCGATCATTACGCTGCAACCGCCGGCTGCGAGGGCTTTCACCACGTCGCCGGAGTAGCGGAGGCCACCGTCGGCGATGAGGGGAATGCCTGTGCCCTTGAGTGCCTGTGCCACGTCGTAGACGGCAGAGAGCTGGGGAACACCCACACCGGCTACCACGCGCGTGGTGCAGATGGAGCCCGGACCGATGCCTACCTTCACGGCGTCGGCACCGGCCTCGGCCAGCATGCGGGCGGCATCGCCCGTGGCTACGTTGCCCACCACGATGTCTACGCCGGAGAAATTCTGCTTGGCTTCCTTGAGTTTTTCAATCACCGACTTCGAGTGGCCGTGGGCCGTGTCGATGACGATGGCATCGGCGCCGGCCTGGATGAGGGCTTCCATGCGCTGCATGGTGTCGACGGTGACACCGACACCGGCGGCTACGCGGAGGCGGCCCTTGGCGTCCTTGCAGGCCATGGGCTTGTCCTTGGCCTTGGTGATGTCCTTATAAGTAATGAGGCCCACGAGGCGACCTTTGGCGTCTACAACGGGCAACTTCTCAATTTTGTTTTCCTGGAGGATTTGTGCGGCTTCGCGAAGGTCGGTCTGCGTGGTGGTGGTCACGAGGTTCTCTTTTGTCATCACCTCGTCGATGCGCTTGTCGGGATGGAGCTCGAAGCGGAGGTCGCGGTTGGTCACGATGCCCACGAGGTGGCCTTCGTCGTCCACCACGGGAATGCCGCCGATGTGGTATTCGTGCATGAGCTCGAGCGCATCGCGCACGGTTTTGTAGCGCTTGATGGTGACGGGGTCATAAATCATGCCGTTTTCAGCGCGCTTCACGATGGCCACCTGACGGGCTTGCTCTTCGATGCTCATGTTCTTGTGGATTACACCGATACCGCCTTCGCGGGCAATGGCGATGGCCATCTGCGACTCGGTCACCGTGTCCATGGCAGCAGTGACAAAGGGGATTTGCAGGTCGATGTTGCGGGAGAATTTCGTGGCAAGCGAAACTTCGCGCGGAAGCACTTCGGAGTAGGCGGGAACCAAAAGGACGTCGTCGAACGTGAGGCCGTCCATCACAATCTTGTCAGCAATAAAATCGGAAGTCATACAAAATCAATTTTGTTTTTATTGCGCGCAAAAGTAC
>CALZMA010000085.1 GCA_945788445.1 uncultured Bacteroidales bacterium
CGAACATTTCTTCCCCTTCGTTCTTGCGCGAGAGTCCCACTTCGGTCTCGACCACCTTGCGCGCCTTCTTCGACGTGGCCAGCGATACCACCATGATGGTGCCGGCGGCGAAGAGGAAGGGCAGGGGTGTGCGGGCCGACTCGGCGAGCGAGGCCATCAGGAAGCCGTCGGGGCCTGCGGCCGCGCCGTTGGCCGTGAAGTCGGTCCAGGCCGAGAAGCCCGCGAGGGGTACGCCGATGAAGTTCACCAGGTCGTTGCCCGCAAAGGCCGTGGCCAGGGCAAACGTGCCGCAGAGCACCACCACGCGGAACACATTGACCTTCAGCGCATGGAGCAGCTGCATCAGCACCGTGGCACCGACGAACACGCAGAGGAGCACGAAGCCTATCTGCTCGTGGAGGTATTCCTTCACGCCGGCATCCATGAAGCTGAGGTTCTTCAGCCCCTTGAAGAGCATGAAGTAGATGATGGCCGTGAGCGCAGCGCCGCCGAAGAGGCCGGCTTTCCAGCGCAGGCCTTCGGTGATGCGGAAACTGAAGAGCAGGCGGGCCAGGAACTGCACGATGGCACCGAACACGAAGGCGATGGGGACGCTGAGGAAGATGCCCAGGATGACTTCGAGCGCCTTCGAGGTGTTCATGTAGTCGCCCAGTCCGAGCGCGAGGCCGTCGGTGGCCATTTTCAGCAGCACGAAGGCGAACGAGGCACCGAGGAGCTCAAACACCATCGATACGGTAGTGGACGTAGGCATCCCGAAGGAGTTGAAGGCATCGAGCAGGACGATGTCGGTGACCATCACGGCGAGATAGATGAGCATCACGTCGTGGAAACTGAAATACTGCGGACTGAAAATGCCGTGGCGGGCAATGTCCATCATGCCGTTGCTCAGCACGCAGCCGAGGAACACGCCCACCGAGGCGATGACCACCAGGGTGCGGAACCGGGCCGCCCGCGAACCTATCGCGGAGTTGAGGAAATTGACGGCATCGTTGCTCACGCCGACAAAGAGGTCGAACGTGGCGAGCAGAAAGAGGAATACGACCATTCCTAAGTACATCCATTCCATGATTACGGATTTTTGGGAGGATTAGATTACGGATTATTCTGGTTATTCTGATTAGTTGGGGTTTCGGGGGATTGGATTACGGATTTAGCTGATTATTCTGATTGGTTGGGGGTGGAAATCGTGCCGTGGGGACACGTTTCCGACGGTGCAAAAGTAAGGGCCGGGTGTTGAGGCCCTGTTACAGGCGTGTGAAGAAAGTGTTACGGCCGTGGCGGGGGGCAATGTACTCGCGCAGCGGGGCGGGTGTGTTTTTCGGGTGTATTTCTTCGCTTTTCTTGGGGAACTTGTGGCGTGCCGAAACCCTTTGCGACGGGGAAGTTGTCCTGATTTTCGGAATGCGAAAGCAGGGCTGAATTAACATATTTAACGTGTGGCAACAACTGGGCCTTTTACAGAAGAGAGAGGGCGGGCGCTTGTGTCTTCCATCCGCGGCTTCCGTTTTCCAAAGCCAGGGCTTGATTTTCCAAACCCAGGCTTGGAAATTTCAAAGCCTGGACTTGAACAGGCAGGTTCAGGGCGGATTTCTTTCCCTCAAGCCCCCTTTTCGCCCTTTTGGGGGAGGGTAAAAGAAAAAGGAGAACCCGCGGGGAGTTCTCCTTTATATATATGGCAAATATAAGGGTTTCTGCGGACATCTGCAAGTGCCCCCGGCGCGGTTTAACATTTCGCGGGCGCAGAAGATTGTTCCATTTTTCCGAAATCCCTTTTCCCGCCCCATCGGAGCAGGTTCGGTGCGTCCGCTCACACGAAGGGCAGCCCCACACACTGTCCCTCGGTGGCGACGGGGCGGAGGTTGCCGTTTTCGATGAGGTAAAATTCGCCGTAGACCGTTTCGTTGCCGTTGTGTCCGTAGAGGTAGGTGCCGTCGGGGAAGACGTAGAAGCGGCTGCCCGTGCGCAGGCTGTCGGGGCAGGCGATTTCGTCGTAGACCTTCAGGCCGTCGACCTTCATGTCGCGGCACATGTAGTAGTGGGGCAGGATTTGCACCTCGGTGAGGCCGAGGCCGGGGAGGAAGCGGCGGAACTCCGGGTCGCGCGCCTCGCCCTCCTCCTCGGGCTGGGCGTAGACAATGCGGGCGCAGTTCATGCTGCCGGCCGAGATGCCGAGCACCACGCCGCCGAAGTACTTGATGAGCTGCGGCAGGTGGATGTCGTGGAGAAAGGCGTTTTGCGTGGGCACGTGGCCGCCGCCGAGGATGACGAAGTTGCTGCCCCCGATGATGCTCTCGGCGAAGGGCGCGTTGCGGCGGTCGAGCAGGGTGTAGGTTTCGAAGTGGATGCCGGCCTCCTCGAAGGCGGCTCGCATGCAGTCTGAACAGTGCTCGCTGAAGCCCACGTCGTCGGGGTGCGTGGGGATGAACACGCCGTGGATGCGCCCGGGCAGGGCACGGCGCAGGTTGTCTATGAAGTGGTTGGCCGGGTTGAGCGCGCCGTCCATATAGAGGCTCGGACTGCTGGTGAGGAAGTAAATCATGTCAAGGAAATGGGGGAGGATGAGGCTCCCTTGGTAAAAAGTTGTTGCGAAATGTTGGCAAAGTTATACTTCTTTGTTAGTTTTGCAAACAAATCGCTGTTATTTCGTACCAAAGTCGCATGCAAGTTAGTGCTTGGCTGGCGCGTGGCCAAGGAATTGTCCGAAAAAATCCGCGCGCCGTGGCCGGGCTACCGACTCAAACAGAAAGGATGACGTTATGAAGAATTTTGTATTTATCTCCCCCAATTTCCCCGAGAAGTATTGGCAGTTCTGCGACGAGCTGCAGAAGAACGGTGTGCGCGTGCTGGGCATCGGCGACGCGCCGAAAGACGGGCTCTCGAAAGAGCTGAAGGGTTCGCTCACGGAGTACTACCAGGTAGGCAACATCGGCGACTACGACCAGATGTACCGCGCGGTGGGCTACTTCGCCTGGAAGTACGGCCACATCGACTGGATAGAGTCGAACAACGAGTTCTGGCTCGAGGTCGACGCGCGGCTGCGTACCGACTTCAACGTCACCACGGGCGTGCAGCTTGACGGCATCGAGGCTTTCAAGGAAAAGTCCGAAATGAAGAAGCGCTACGCCGCCGGCGGCATCCGCACGGCGCGCCAGGTGAAAGCCTCGGAGGGCCTGGTGGCTGCCAAGGATTTCTCGCGCGACGCCGGCTTCCCCCTCTTCGCCAAGCCCGATGTGGGCGTGGGGGCCGGCGGGGCGCACAAAATCGAGAGCCTCGAGGCACTCGAACATTTCTTCGCCATCACGCCGGATGTTGGCCAGTACGTGATTGAAGAGTTCGTCACGGGCGACATCTGCACCTACGACGCGGTCATCAACTCCAAGGGGCAGCCCCTTGTGGAGTCGATGTGCGTGTGTCCGCCCAGCATCGCGGACATTGTGAACGAGCGGCTCGACTCTACCTACTTCGTGGAGCAGCACATGAGCGAGAACCTCCGCTTCTGGGGCCGCCGCACGGTCGAGGCCTTCGGAGTCAAGTCGCGTTTCGTACACCTCGAGTTCTTCCGGCTCAACAAGGCCCACCGCGGACTCGGCGAGGCGGGCGACTTCGTGGCCCTCGAGGTGAACATGCGGCCCGGCGGCGGCTTCACGCCCGACATGATCAACTTTGCCCACAACATCTCCGTCTACAAGATCTGGGCCGACATGGTGGCCTTCGACTACCGCACCACCCCCGACCCACACGACGACTATTTCTGTGTCTTCGCCGGCCGCCGCGACGGGGTGGACTACGTGATGGACGACGACGCGCTGCGCGCCAAGTATGGCTACGCCTTCGTGATGACCCCGCGCATCGACCACGCCCTCGCGCCCGCCATGGGCGACTTTGCCTACATCGCCCGCTTCCGCACCCCCGAGGAGCGCGATGCTTTCCTCTACGACACCACGCTGCGCCGCTGACCGCCCGCCGCACACCTATTATATATAAGCACCAAACTCTAAACGCTTGAACTTTTAACTCCTGAACCTTACATGAGAGTAGAATACAGAAAGTGGTGGAGCCGCTGTCTCGGCCGCGACATGGAGTACAAGGAATTTGGCCACGACGGCCAGGCCCTGCTGGCATTCCCCTGCCAGGACGGACGCTTCTACGATTGGGAGAACTACGGCATGATCGGCGTGCTCGCGCCCTTCATCGAGGCTGGCCGCCTGCGCGTGATTTGCGTGGACGGCATCGACTGGGAAACGTGGTCCAACAAGTGGGGCGACAAGCGCTGGCGCATCGAACAGCATGAACGCTGGTTCAGCTACGTGACCGACGAACTCCTCCCCAACATCCGCCACAACGACCAACAGATGTTCCTCACCGTGGGCTGCTCCATGGGCGGCTTCCACGCGGCCAACTTCTTCTTCCGCCGCCCCGACCTCTTCAACGGCATGCTCGCCATGAGCGGACTCTACCACGCCTCCTACGGCTTCGACGGATGGTCCGACGACCTCGTCTACGCCAACTCGCCGCAGGACTTCCTCCAGCAGATGCCCGCCGACCACCCCTGGATGGATGCCTACCGGCGCAGCAAGATTACCTTCTGCGTGGGGCAGGGCCGCTGGGAGGACGAACTCCTCTGGAGTACCCGCGAAATGGACCGCATCCTCAAGGAGAAAGGCGTACACAACGCCTGGTTCGACTACTGGGGCCACGACGTGGACCACGACTGGCCCTTCTGGCGCCGCCAGCTGCCGTATTTCATGGACAAGATGCTTTAGCACCGCGTACCCGCGGCGCGGGTTGTGAAAGATAAGGTTATGAGGTTATAAAGTTACTGGCTGAAGACTTGGCCAACAAGCGTAACTCTATAACCTCATAACCTTTAATTTTATAACTTGTACACAGCGCTATCACCTGCGCACTGCACAATCGCCTGCGTCAAACGTAAACCCCAGTGCCTCCACCGCCTGGCGCAGCGCTTCGGCCGGGGCGTCGCCCTCCACGGTGGCGCGGCCCGAGGCCAGGTCCACGTGGGCCGAAGTCACGCCCGGCACACTGCGGAGCGCCTGTTCGGCCGAGGTGCGGCAGTGGTTGCAGCGGAGACCGCCGATGTGGAACACACGGGGGCGCGCTGCGGCGTTTCCTTCTTCCC
>CALZMA010000086.1 GCA_945788445.1 uncultured Bacteroidales bacterium
CTCGAGGCCCGAGCCGTAGCAGGCGAGGACGTTGAAGAACTTGTTTTGGGCGGTCACTTCGTCCGCCCCCACAAGGTCGCGCAGCTTGTAGGGGAGCTTGTTGTCCGGGCCGAAGGGGGCGTAGAGTTCGCCGGGACGGCCCGGCACGGCGCGGAACTGCACGCGGTAGCTGTCGAAGAGCCCCGTGGTGTCTTCCACGGTGGCCACGGCGGCTTGCGGGCCGTTCGCGCCGAGGTCGAGCACTTCGGGCTCGAGGAGGGAGGTGGGGATGGTGGGCATGGGGGTGACTTAATTTAAATAAAAAAGGATGGATCTTCTCCGGTAAAACGGCCAAACGCTCTCACGATAACTTCAGTTCCTTCATGAAAGGCAACATAGTTGAGAGAGTATCCGTCACTCAGAATTTTATCCTGGAAGAAATATATAGCGGGCTCTCCTTCATTGTTCTTGTAGTATGATCTTTTGGAGTCCTTGTCGAAGAAGACTTTTACGACTCTATTATCTCCATCTAAACCTAAAGCGGGTTTCGCGGTTGTTGGGGCATTGTCATCGAAAATTGGCGGTGCTGCTCTGTATTTAAGCGTGTACCCATTAACAATTTTTACCCCCCCAACTGACTCCGGCGCGACGGGCAGCTGTGCGGCCTTGTCCACGGCGGCGACGACCTTCTCGAGGATGGAGGCGAGGTCCTGGAGGCTGAAGTTGTTGATGCCCCATTCGCCCTTCAGCTGGGCGATGGTCTGTTGCAGTTCCTTCTTGATCTGTTGCATGGTTCTTTCTGTTTATATATATAATATGGTGTGCGGGGGTGTGGTTAGTATTATTCTTCAGTATTGGTTGAAGCAGCCGCGGCCTCGAGTGTCTGCACCTTGTTTTCGAGCGTGGCGATGCGCTGCTCGATGGCGGCGAGCCGTGCTGGCCATTCCTTGGGTGCCAGTCCGTTCACCGATGAGGAGACGGTGGGGATGGTGGCTGCGGAGCCCACGTTGTCGTTCCAGGGCGACTGGAGCTGTATCTGCTGGCTTGCGGCGGTGTACTTGAGGTTTCGTACCATGGAGTTCTGCCACGACTGCACCTCCGCGATGGCCGTGCGGTTCGGGTTGGAGAAGCTGATGTAGCGCTGCTTGATGGCCCGCCCCAAAAAGAGTGTCTGTACTGTACAGTCGTTCTCCACCTGTTGGCGGATGTGGAACGAGTTGGAGCGCACGGTGAAATAGAGCGACTCCCACAGCGGGTTAGAGCAGACGTTGAGCGCGGCGGCGGCTTCCTCCGCCCGCGCCATCGTGTCGAACGTGCCGAGGTTCAGCAGGTGGATGTTCTCCGACACCTGCGATAGTGTGTTCAGCTTGGAGAATACAGCCGAGCTCATGAGTCCAGAGTTGGAACTCGTGGCGAGTGGGAGAACCACGTTACCAAGCTCGCCGCCATCATACCCGCTGAACGTGATTTTCCGGGTATCAGCGTTGTAGGCGTAAGACGTTACGCCGAACTCCTTCCATTCCTGGGCCGAAGTCTGGCTGTCTTTCACGCCGTTGGCTCCCGTCACGTTCCGCCGATGGAGGCGCTTGTCCCACAGACGTATCTGCATACATTCGTCGATGCCATTGACCTGCTGGAATATCCTTCCTTGGAGCTTCTTGCCCGTTGCGCCCACGGCATCGAAAACCAGCAAGGCAGCCGACTTGTCACCAGCGACCTCTGCACGGGCTGCATAGTCGCACGCCGCGTTCACACTGCTGAACGAACCAATATACTTGACCGCCCCGGCACACACGTCCAGCAGCCCCTTGTCCGTTGCCGATAGCAGTCCCGACTGCGAAGTCGTGGCCACGGGCAGGAGCTTTTCGAGCGTGCCTTCGGCGGTGAGTACGTAGGCGTGACCGTCCGTGGTGTTGAGGGCTATGCCGCCGCGGGCGGGCATGGGCTTGGGGTATGCGCCGGGTGCGGCGGCGTAGTACTTGCCGCCCACCTTGTAGGCGAAGCCCGCCAAGGTGATGGACGCGCCCGCCGAAGTGCCGATGCGGTTGCAAAAGACCACGGTGCCCGCTGTGGAGGTGGTGCTCTGTATCTCCAGCACGGCGTTCGTGCCTTCGGCGAAGGTCTCGATGCCGCTGAAGTAGCCCACTTCGGCGCGCAGGAGGGCGTTGTCGAGGTCTGCCACCTGCGCGGGGGTCATTAGTCCCGCTTTCGAGAGGGTTGCGGCGGTAGTAACGCAGTCGTCCAGCTTTTTCTTGTCGGCGGCGGAGAGGAGGCCCGGGGTAGAGGTGGAAGCCACGGGGAGCGTGGCCTTCGTGCCGATGTCCTCGCCGTTGAAGTCCTTGATGCGGAGTTCCCGCGTGGAGGGCGTGTAGCTGATACTCTGCGCCCCGGTCTTGGCCCACGCGCCTACGTTCTGAACCTGCGTGCGGTCGTTGGAGGCGAAGCGGATGGTGCGGATGAAGCGCTGCTGCCCTTCGAAGAGGTACTGCGTACAGAAGTTGTCGCGCACGCTCTGTTCGATGTAGTAGTGGACCGTGCCAATCTGGTACTTCAGCACGCGGTAGGCCGAGTTGCCGGCCACTTCGGCCGTGGCGCATGCCGCCCAGGCCGTGGCCGTGCCGGTGAACACGCCCACGTCGTAGACTGCCCCGAAGGCCTTCATGCTGGTGTACTGGGCGGGTGTGAGCACGCCGGCGGTACCGGCTGCGGGGTTGAGGGCGGGGATGAAGGCGCGGCGTTCGTAGGGCTGGCCCTGCGCGTTGTGGTAGCGCAGTCGGACGCTTACGCCGTCGGCGGCAGCCTCGAAGGCTATTTCGTCGGCGAAGATGCCCTGGGCGGCGAAGGCGGCGAGGTCCAGCAGGCAGCCGCCCACGCGGGAGGCGGTGTTGGCATTCTCCACGGTCTCGTCCTTGATCTGGGCGGCGCGGGTAATGATGGAGGTGAGTTCGGTGGCCATCGTGCGGTGTGTGGTGAGGGGTTAGGTTATTCAGTAGGTGCGGTAGCGGAGGAGCGGGAGCGGGCCTGTGAGCCTTGCCTCCAGCTGCACGGCTTGTTCGCCGCCGGGCTTCGCGCTGATGGTGGTGGCGAAGGTGGTGAGGGGAAAGGGAGGCTCGCAGGTGCCGAGGAGCCACTCTGTGCCGTCGGCGGCGGTGAGCTTGTAGGCCATGGGCCGCAGTGGGCGCGTGGGCTCGAAGGAGGAGAGGCAGAGCGTGGCGGTGAGCGTGGTGGTGTGGGTGCGCGTGCCGTCTTTCTCCTCCTCCGTGGCGGTGAGTTTGGCGAGGCCGATGATGGGGAGCCGCCGCCAGGGAACGGGCGAGAGGGCGAGGGCCGAGGGGCGTGCGTAGCGCTGGGTGACCACGTCGGCGAGGTGGTAGGCTTCGGTCCAGTGTACAGTGATGATGTGCGGAAGGGGCATATTTCGGCGGTTTTTTGCGAGAGGTGGCGCTCCATGGAGGACGAGTGTTCGCCTACATGGGCGGCGGCACTTGGTCGGTGCGGAGGTTCTGCTCGCGCTGCTTGGTCTTGTTGAGGGCCTCGAAGTTGGTGTCGGCGGCGTACTTGTTGAGCATCTTCGCCACCTTCTCCTTCAGGTTCGGAATGCGCTGGAAGCCTGCCACGCTGGGGTCGGTGGTTATCTCCAGTTGCTGGGGAACAATTTGGGAGTAGTCGGGAAGGCGGCTCTCTTCGGTATCGAGGCGGGTGTACTTGCCGAGACAGTTGAGCGTGGCGGTGAAGGCCTTGGAGTCGTTGTTGGCGCGGGCCATAGCGAAGGCCTCCTCGCAGCGCTGAATGAAGAGATGTTGGTACCAGGCGCGGGAGGCGCGGGAGGTGTCGCCTATGAGTATCTTCAGGTAGTTCGTCAGGATGTAGGCGTTAGAGCGGGCGTAGCCGTACCTTTCGCGGAACTGCGCGGCGAGCACTTGGTCGGTGAGCTGCGGGTTGCGGAGCCAGTAGTAGTACATTTCTCGCACGTTGAGAATGCGCTCCACTACCTGCTTCGAGAGGCCCGACGCCTGCAAATCCTCTTCGGAGGAGAAGAGGTGGCGGCGGAGGGTCTGGAGGGAGTCGTCGCGGAACTCTGCCATGGGTCAGTCCTCCTCCTTTCTGCCGGTTTCCGTGGCGGCGTCGGTGGCTTCGCCTTCGCCGAAGATGATGGCGGCGGCGGCTTCCTGCGTTCCCTTCAGTCCCAGGTCGGCGGCGGCGGCTGCGCTGGCTTCGGCGGCGCGCTGGGCCTCGATTTCCTCTTGGGAGGGTTCGGGCGCCTCGTCGTAGCGCTGGAGGTTGGTGCGGTAGCGCGTGTCGAGTTCGGCGAGCATCTTGACGAGCTCGTAGCGGTCGCACGCCGTCTGCGAGCCCATGCCCTTCAGCGTCTCGAAGGTGCGGCGCATGCGGCGGTAGATGTCGCCGTTCTGCTCGTAGAGTTCGCGCACCTCGCGGGGAAGGAAGTCGTGGTCGGGACGCTTGCCGCGGCGGTCGGGCTGTGCGGGCGTGACGCGGAGGGTGAGGTCGGCGGACTTCGGCTCGTAGCGTTCGGCGGCGGCGCGGAAGGTGGCGCGGACGCGGGGGAGCGTCTCCTTCTCGAGGAAGTACACCTCGCGGCGGGTGAGGCCGTCGAGGCGGATGCGGAGGTACTTGATGAGCTCGCGTTCGAGCCGCACGCTGTCGCCGCGGCGGAGGATATAGCGGTGGAGGCTCCTGTTGCGGTTCATTTGGAGCATGAGCTCCGCGCCGCGCTGGAGGTCGCGCTGCTCGATGGGCTGGGCGAGGTAGTCTTGTACTTGCTGTGTGAATGCGGGGTCGAGCTTCATGGGTGAGATAATATTATAAAGGTGGCCGGCGCGGTGGGCGCTGTGAAGGACGAAAGCTTTGACGCGAAACCACTAATGAATACTTAGATAAATTGAACTCGTGCGCCTTCGCGCGCCGGCCGTGCAGTGTGCAGCGGCGGGAACGGGACGGAGCAGGCACCGACGCCGGCAGGGCCAGACGGCTCTGGATACCCTGCCTCCAGTTACTGGAACTCCGGACCGAATTCGTCACTGAAGGACCTACTTACTGATTTTTTTTTTCGCCCGTAGCAGCGTCGATGTAGTTGGTGGCATCGAGCTGGATTTTGCCCGCGAAGTAGGGAGCCGGGCAAACGTCGGTCACCTCGA
>CALZMA010000087.1 GCA_945788445.1 uncultured Bacteroidales bacterium
CCTCGAGGCCGTACCCGTGGGCAAGGGCCGCCGCCTCAAGGAAGGGCGCGACGTGGCCGTAGTCACCCTCGGCCCCATCGGCACCGAAGCCGCCCGTGCCATCGAGACAGCCGAAAGCGCCCGGCCCGGGCTCTCCGTGGCCCACTACGACCTCCGCTTCCTCAAGCCCCTCGACGACGACCTCCTCCACGAGGTGGGCCGCCACTTCCGCCGCGTGGTGACGGTCGAGGACGGCGCCCTGCTCGGCGGCATGGGCAGTGCCCTGCTCGAATGGTTCGCCGACCACGGCTACCACCCCCAGGTAGTCCGCCTCGGCCTGCCCGACCAGTTTGTCGAACACGGCACCGTCGGCCAGCTCCGCGCCATCGTGGGGCTCGACGCCGCCCACATCCGTGCGGCCATCCTCGGCGACGGGGCCGCAGAAGTCCAAGCATAATCCTTTTGCAATGAAAATCATCATAGCAGGGGCCGGTGCCGTCGGCACCCACCTGGCCAAACTCTTCTCGCAGGAACACCACGACATCACGCTCATGGACGAAAACCCCGAGAAGCTCGAGGACCTGGCCTCCGATTTCGACATCCTCACCCTTCCCCTTTCCCCCTCCTCCATCTCCGCCCTGCGCGAGGCCGAGGTAGACCATGCCGACCTCTTCATCGGCGTCACCCCCGACGAGGCCCACAACATGACCGCCTGCATGCTGGCCTCGAAGCTCGGTGCCAAGAAGACCGTGGCCCGCGTGGACAACTACGAATACACCCTGCCCGAGCACCGCGAGTTCTTCCGCACCGTCGGCATCGACTCCATCATCTACCCCGAGATGCTCGCCGGACAGGAAATCCTCCACAACATCAAGCGCAGCTGGATACGCCAGTGGTGGGAGGTTCAGAACGGTGCCCTCATCCTCCTCGGCGCCAAGCTCCGCCGGTCGGCCCAGATACTCGAGCAGCCGCTCAAGGACCTCTGCGGCCCCGACTCCCCCTACCACATCGTGGCCGTCAAGCGCGACGACGAAACCGTCATCCCCCACGGCGGCGACTGCCTGCGGGACGGCGACATCGTCTACTTCATGACCACGCCGAAGTACATCAACTACATCCGCGACCTTGCGGGCAAGGAGGACTACCCCGACGTGCAGAACGTCTTCATCATGGGCGGCGGCAGCACGGCCGTCCACCTCGTCAACGCCATGCCCGACTACATGCGCGCCAAAATCATCGAGGCCAACCCGCGCCGTGCCGAACGGCTCAACGAAGTGGTCCACAACAACCACACGCTCATCATCCACGGCGACGGCCGCGACCTCTCGCTGCTCGAGGAGGAAGGCATCCGCAAGGCACAAGCCTTTGCGGCGCTCACCGAAAACTCCGAGACCAACATCCTCGCCTGCCTCGCCGCCAAGCGCCTCGGGGTGCGCAAAACGGTGGCCATGGTGGAAAACACCGACTACATCAGCATGGCCGAAAGCCTCGAAATCGGCACCATCATCAACAAGAAGACCTTCGCCGCGAGCCACATCTACCAGATGATGCTCAAGGCCGACATCACCTCCGTGAAGAGCCTCACCGTGGCCAACGCCGACGTGGCCGAGTTTTCCGTATCGCCCGAAGCCCGCGTGGTGAGCCACGCCGTCAAGGACCTCGGCCTGCCCTCCACCGTCACCCTCGGCGGCCTCGTGCGCGGCGGCGAGGGCCAGCTCATCAACGGTTCCACCCTCATCCAGCCCGGCGACACCGTAGTCGCCTTCTGCCTGGCGGGAGGCATCAAGAAGCTCGAAAAGTATTTCAAATAGCGGCTCCCCGCCTGCCCGTCCCACACTATGCTCAACCTACCTATTGTCTACAAAGCCCTCGGCACGCTCGTCTACCTCGAAGCGCTCATGCTGGCCCTCTGCCTGGGGGTCGGCCTCGCCTTTGGCGAAACGGAGTGGGCCACCTTCGGCATCCCCGTGGTGGTCGCCGTGGCCGCAGGCTTCCTCTTCCGCTTCATGGGCCGCAACGCCGAGAACCGCATGGGCCGCCGCGACGGATTTCTCATCGTCTCCGTCACGTGGGTCGTCTTCACCCTCATCGGCATGCTGCCCCTCCTTGTCGGCGGCCACCAGCCCCGCCTGTCGGCCGCCTTCTTCGAAATCATGTCCGGCTTCTCCACCACGGGAGCCACCGCCATCGACGACATCGACGCCCTGCCCCGCTCCGTGCTCCTCTGGCGCAGCCTCACCCACTGGCTCGGCGGCATGGGCATCGTCTTCTTCACCATCGCCATCCTGCCCAACATGGGCGGCGGCGAAACCAAGCTCTTCGCCGCCGAGGCCACCGGCCTGAAGATAGGCAAGCTCCACCCGCGCATCAGCACCACGGCGCGCTGGATCTGGAGCATCTACCTCATCCTCACCCTGGGATTTTCGGCCGGCTACTACCTATGCGGCATGGGCTGGTTCGATGCCGTCAACCACGGCCTCAGCACGATAGCCACGGGCGGCTTCTCCACCCACACGGCCAGCATAGCCTACTTCGGCAGCGACCTGATAGAATGGATTGCCACGGCCTTCATGTTCCTGGCGGGCATCAACTACACCCTGCTCTACGTCTTCCTCATCAAGGGGCGGCTCACCTTTGTCTGGCGCGACGAGGAACTGCGGCTCTACATCCTGCTGCTCCTCGCCACGGCGCTCGGCAGCACCGCCATACTCCACTACGCCGACGGCCTCGCCTTCACCGACGCCCTGCGGAGCAGTTTCTTCAACACGCTTTCGCTCCAGACCACCACGGGCTTCACGGACGAAGACTTCATGACGTGGCACCCCACGGTGTGGCTGCTGCTGACCTTCGTGGGCATGTTCGGAGCCTGTGCGGGCTCCACGAGCGGCGGTCTGAAGCTCGTGCGCCTGTTGATGTTGGCCAAACTGGTCCGCGCCGAGTTCCGCCAGTTGCTCCACCCCCATGCCGTGTTGCCCACGCGCATCAGCGGCACCACCGTGACGGCGCAGATGGGCCGCACGCTCATGGTCTTCTTCGCCGTCTACCTCTTTTTGATTTTTGTGTCCATCCTTGCGATGGTCGGCATGGGCCATTCGTTGCTCGACTCCTTCGGCCTGGCCATCTCCTCCTTCAGCAACATCGGTCCTACGGTGGGCCACGAGATAGGTCCGCTGGCCTCGTGGAGTTCGTTGAGCGACGGTTGTTTGTGGCTCAATTCCTTCCTCATGCTGGCCGGCCGTCTCGAGATATTCTCGCTGCTGCTGCCGCTCACCCCGGCATTTTGGAGAGACGAGTAGTAAATCCTGTACGCGCGCGTTTCCTATACGTAATTTGTACCCTCGAAAAAAGTATCAACCCTTCAGCCTCTGCTTCAAGGCCGGAGCGTTGCATTTTTGCTGAAGGGAGAAAGATGGTGGACATTGTGCGCCCCATGACAATGTAGGACCGCCCTCGTTGCTCTTTCCCTTGCCACCCTCATTCGCCCTGCCCTGCGGCGACTGTGGGTGGCTTTGTTGTATGCGGAGGCCGCCGGGCTTGGACAACTGGGAAAGTTGGCGTATCTTCGCCCGCACAGAGGGTGGGCCTGCCGACGGCCTTTCCTTTTTCCCTTACCGAACAACTCCTTTTCTCATGAAAAACTCCCTTCTCCCCCTGCTGGGCCTCCTGCCCCTCAGCGCAGCGGCGCAAGGCCAACAACCGAATGTCATCCTCCTCGTGGCCGACGACCTGGGCTACGGCGACCTCTCGTGCTACGGGGCCACGCGGGTGGCCACGCCGACGGTGGACAGCCTCGCCGCCCACGGCCTGCGCTTCACCAACATGCACGCCTGTGCCTCTACCTCCACTCCCTCGCGCTACGCCATGCTCACGGGGATGTATCCCTTCCGCCGCCAAGGCACCGACGTGGCGGCGGGCAACGCGGGCTCCATTATCCCCAAGGACCAACTGACCGTGGCGAAGCTCATGCAGCAAGCGGGCTACGCCACGGCGGCCATCGGCAAGTGGCACCTGGGCCTCGGGGAACGCACGGCGCAGCAGGACTGGAACGGACTGCTGGACCTCACGCCCCGCGACCTGGGCTTCGACTACCACTACATCATGGCGGCCACGGCGGACCGCGTGCCCTGTGTCTACATCGAACAGGGCCGGGTGGCGAACTTCGACCCGCAAGCGCCCATCGAGGTGAGCTACCGCAAGAACTTCGAGGGGGAACCCACGGGCCGCACGCACCCCGAACTGCTCACGAAGCTGCGCCCCTCGCACGGCCACGACCAGGCTATCGTGAACGGCATCTCGCGTATCGGTTTCATGAAGGGCGGGGGCCGGGCGCTCTGGCGCGACGAGTCGATTGCGGACAGCATCGTGGGCCACGCCATCGGCTTCATCGACGCGCACCGCGACGGACCGTTCTTCATGTATCTCTGCACGAACGATGTCCACGTGCCGCGCCTGCCCCACGAACGCTTCCGCGGCCTCAGCCCCATGGGACTCCGCGGCGAGGCTATCCTGCAATTCGACTGGACGGTGGCGCAACTGACGCAGGCGCTCCGCGAACGCGGACTGGACCGCAACACGCTCATCCTCATTACAAGCGACAACGGCCCCGTGCTGGACGACGGCTACGACGACCGGGCGGAGGAACTCGCGGGCGACCACCGGCCGGGCGGACCGTGGCGCGGCGGAAAGTACAGCGCCTTCGAGGCGGGTTCGGTGGTACCGTTCATCGCTTACTGGCCCGAAGGGGTGAAGGGCGGACGCACAAGCCACGCCCTGGCTTCGCTCATCGATGTGCCCGCCACGCTGGCAGCCCTGGCTGGAATCCGTGTGCCCGAGGGCGCTGCACCCGACAGCGAGAACCACCTCTCCACCTGGCTCGGCCGCGACCGCAAGCCCCGCAAGTTTGCCGTGAGCATGGCATCGAACCGCAGCCTCGTGCTCCGCACCCAACGCTACAAATACATCTCTCCCTCGCAAGGCAAGCCCATGATTACCTGGGGCCCGAAAATCGAAACGGGCTACAGCCCCACCCCACAACTCTACGACCTCTCCCGCTCGCCCTACGAAAACGAAAACATCGCAGAAAAGAAACCCCGCAAACTCCACGAACTGCAAGCCCTCCTGGAGGCACTCCGCACCAA
>CALZMA010000088.1 GCA_945788445.1 uncultured Bacteroidales bacterium
CCACACCGAGGCCGCCATCGACTTGGCCCGCCTCGCCGGCATGCAGCCCGCCGCCTGCCTCATCGAAATCCTCAATGAGGACGGCACCATGGCCCGCATGCCCCAGCTCCAGGAGATTGCCCGCGAAGAGGGCCTCCACATCATCTCCATCCGCGACCTCATCGCTTACCGCCTCCAGAACGAGTGCCTCGTGGAGCAGGGCGAGGAGGTAGACATGCCCACCGCACACGGCCACTTCCGCCTCATCCCCTTCCGCCAGAAGAGCAACCGCCTCGAACACGTGGCCCTCATCAAGGGCACTTGGGAACCCGACGAACCCATCCTCGTGCGTGTCCACTCTTCCTGCGTCACGGGCGACATCTTCGGCTCGGAGCGCTGCGACTGCGGCGAACAGCTCCACAAGGCCATGGAACTCATCGAGAAGGAGGGCAAGGGCGTGGTGCTCTACCTCAACCAGGAAGGCCGCGGCATCGGACTGATGGCCAAGATTGCCGCCTACAAGCTCCAGGAGCAGGGCTACGACACCGTCGATGCCAACGTACACCTCGGCTACGACCCCGACGAGCGCGACTACGGCGTGGGCGCACAAATCCTCGGCCTCCTCGGCGTGCGCAAGATGCGTCTGCTCACCAACAATCCCGTGAAGCGCGTGGGCCTCGAGGCTTATGGACTCGAAATTGCCGAAAACGTGCCCATCGAAATCACTCCCAATCCCTACAACGAGCGTTATCTCCAGACAAAGAAGGAACGCATGGGCCACACGCTCCACTTGAAATAACGGCCTGCCGTCCCGAGGGCTTTCCCGTACGGGGCTTTCCCCGTCGTCCCGCTTCTCGCTTCGCGCCGGTCCATGTTTTACACTTAAATCCCTACAACAATGACTCCGCAAGAGAATCCCTACGGCTACAACGTCTATTCCGGCGCGCAGGCCCGCTCCATCGCCTTTCCCGCCCTCATGACGAAGGTCTATCTCTGGATGACCCTCGCCTTGGTCATGACAGCCATGACGGCCTACATCGTGATGGGCAGTGAGGACCTCCTTTTCAGCATCATCTCCAGCAAGCCGCTCTTCATCGGTATCCTCGTGGCCGAATTTATCGTCGTGGTGGCTACTACAGCTGCCATCCACAGCCTCTCCTTCCCTGTGGCCGGACTGCTCTTCGCCCTTTATTCCATCCTCAACGGCGTGACGATGTCCGTTGTCTTGTTTGCCTACACAGCCGAGAGCGTGGCCGCCACTTTCTTCGTGACGGCAGGCACCTTCGGCGCCATGTCGCTTTTCGGCTTCGTGGTGAAGCGCGACCTTTCGACCATCGGGCGTTTCCTCATCATGGCCCTCTTTGGTCTCATCATAGCCTCGCTGGTGAACATGTTTATGGAGAGCGGTCCGCTTGCCACGCTCTTGAACTACGCAGGTGTGCTGATCTTCTGCGGCCTGACAGCCTACGACACGCAGAAGATGAAGGGCATACTCATGCAGTGTGAGTCGGAGACGGACGACAGCGCGCAGAAAATCGCCCTCCTCTGCAGCCTCAATCTTTACCTCGACTTCGTGAACCTCTTCCTCTATCTCCTTCGCTTCATGGGCAAGCGCAAGTAGGCGCAGGGGATTATCTTTCTGACAAACCAACCTAAAACCAATCTGAACAATATGCTTTCAACTCTCGTACAGCGTCTGGCTCCTTCCGCCACCCTGGCCATGTCGCAAAAGAGCGCCGAACTCAAGGCCCAAGGGGTCGATGTGATTAACCTCTCTGTCGGCGAGCCCGACTTCAATACGCCCGACCACATCAAGGAGGCTGCGAAGAAGGCAGTGGACGAAAACTATTCGCGCTACTCTCCCGTGGCCGGGTATCCCGCCCTCCGTCAGGCTGTGGTAGACAAACTGAAAAACGAGAACGGCCTGGACTATACGCCCGAGCAGATCGTTTGTTCCAACGGTGCCAAGCAGTGTGTCTGCAATGCCGTCATGGCCCTCGTCTCCCCGGGCGAGGAAGTCATCATCCCCGCTCCCTATTGGGTGAGCTACCCGCAGATGGTGCTCATGGCCGACGGCAAGCCCGTCTTCGTGGAGGCCGGCATTGAACAGGACTTCAAGATTACGCCCGCCCAGCTCGAAGAGGCCATCACGGCCCGCACCAAGGCCATCATCCTCTGTTCGCCGAGCAACCCCACGGGTGCCGTTTACAGCCAGGAGGAACTCGAGGCCCTGGCCGAGGTGCTCCGCCGCCACGAGCACGTCTACGTCATCAGCGACGAAATCTACGAGCACATCAACTACGTGGGCTGCCACGCCTCCATCGCCCGCTGCGAAGGCATGTACGACCGCACCATCGTCATCAACGGTGTGTCGAAGGCCTACGCCATGACGGGCTGGCGCATCGGTTTCTGTGCTGCACCCCTCGCCCTGGCCAAGGCTTGCAGCAAGCTCCAGGGCCAGTACACCAGCGGTCCCTGCTCCGTGAGCCAGGTGGCTGCGACCGTGGCCTTTGCCGGTCCGCAGGAATGTGTCGAGGAAATGCGCCAGGCCTTTGCCCGCCGCAAGGACCTCATTGTCCGCCTCGCCCGCGAAATCCCCGGCCTCGAGGTAAACGAGCCTCACGGTGCCTTCTACCTCTTCCCGAAGTGCAGCAGCTTCTTTGGCAAGAGCAACGGCGAGTATGTCATCAACAACTCCACGGACTTCGCCCTCTATCTCCTCGAAGTGGGCCACGTGGCTACGGTAGGCGGCGACGCTTTCGGCTCTCCCGAATGCTTCCGCATGAGCTACGCCACCAGCGACGAGAACATCGTCGAAGCCATGGAGCGCATCAAGCAGGCCCTCGCCCAGCTGAGCTAAGGCGCGCTTGGGATGGGTTGTGGGCATCGCGAGGAGTTTTTCCCGGTTGCGATGCTGACTGATGACGTAGCCGATTTCGCTTGTTGTTTGGGTGGAAGCAGGGTGTCGGAAGCCCGCATTGACAACAAGCGTTCAAGGCAAGGGCTGAAAGCCCGGCCTTCAGCCCATAGCCCAGGGGGAAGCCCTGGGTTGCACCCCAATACCTACGATGAGCCCTGTAGGGGCGGCATCTCTATACATACGCTCAATGTGTAAAGCTGCCGTCCTTACAGGGCTCATCGCGCGTAGCCGGCCTAACCTGGGGCCTCCCCTCGGGCTATGGGCTGAAGGTCGGGCTTTCAGTCCTTGCCTTGGACGCTTGAAGCCCAATGCAGGCAATAGGAATTCTCCAGGCTCATTGTCCTTTCGGACCACGCATGCAATGCTTGTTGTCCTTATGGCGGACAATGGCACGAATGCCGTTTTCTCCAAGGTGTGCGACACAATAAAAGGAGGTTCCGCGAAGAAACCTCCTTTTATTGTGCGTTGTGTCCGTGGCCTTGCGGCTGCGGTTATTTCTTTTCTGCGTGTTTTACGTCCTCCGAGCCTTCGCTCAGCAGGTCCGTGCCCCAGTGGGTCGAGGCCAAGCGCTGTTCGCGTTCGATGACCTCCTTCGCCTTCTTGGCGTAGATGATCATGCGGAGCGACTGGGCGTACGACATATAGTTCCAGAGCCAGTTGAAGAGGACAATTATCTTGTTGCGCACGCCGAGGATGGAGCGCAGGTGGACCACCAACCAGAGCAGCCAAGCCAGGAAACCGCCGAACTTCATCTTGCTGAACTCTGCCACGGCGCGGTTGCGGCCAACGGTGGCCATGGTGCCGAGGTTGCGGTAGTGGAAGGGCTTCATTTCCTTTCCTTCGGCCAGGCGCTTGAGGTTCTTGGCCAGGAGGTTACCCTGCTGGATAGCCACCTGTGCGAGCTGCGGGTGTCCGCCGGGCCAGTTGGCGTCGCCTTCGGGCATGATGCACTGGTCGCCGATGCTGAACACGCCGTCGAGGCCCTCTACCTGGTTGAAGGCATTCACCACGATGCGTCGGCCGCGGCCCAGGTGCTTCTCGTCGAGGTTGCCCACGGGTTGTGCCATCACACCGCTCACCCAGATGAACGTACGCGTGGCGATGGAGCTGCCGTCCTTCAGCATCACGGTGTGGTTCTGGTAGTCCGTCACCATTTTGCCGAGCAGCACGTTCACGCCCATTGTGCGGAGGTACTGTTCCACCTTTGCGCTCGACTCTTCGCTCAGGGCGGGGAGCAGGCGCTGACCGGCCTCGATGAGGTAGATGTGCATGAGCGAGGTGGGGAGGTCGGGGTAGTCCTTCGGCAGCACATAGTTCTTCATTTCGCTCAGAGCGCCGGCGATTTCAACGCCCGTGGCGCCGCCGCCCACGATGACGACGTTGAGCAGTTCCTGGCGCTCCGTGTCGGTGGCGCAGGTGAGGGCGCGTTCGAAGTTGTCCAAGAGTGCGTTGCGCAGGCCCATGGCTTCGCTCACGTTCTTCATGGGCATGGCCTCGGCCTCTACGTTCTTGTTGCCGAAGAAGTTCGTCGTGGCGCCCGCGGCGAGCACGAGGTAGTCATACTTCACCTTACCGATGGACGTCTGGATAATCTTGTGTTCGGGGAAGATGGACCGCACTTCCGCCATGCGGTAGAAGAAGTTCTTGCGCTTCTGGAAAATCTTGCGGAAGGGGAAGGAGATGGAGCTGGGCTCGATGCCGGCCGATGCAATCTGATAAATGAGCGGCGGGAACTGATGGTAGTTGTTCCGGTCGATGAGCACGACTTGGAAATCCGAGTTGCGCAGTTTGTTGGCCAGCTTCAGGCCACCGAAACCGCCACCTACAATTACCACTCTCTTCTTGTCTGTTTTGGGAAGGTTAAAGCTCATAGCGCAGTGTGCATATTATACCGAGGAAGTGCTTCGCCGCGGCGTCTGCGGGGGCGCTGAGCGACTCAAATCCCGTGTGAAATTAGTGTTTCAAAGTTGTTACGCACAAAGTTCGTGCTTTCTTTTGTACGAAGTGTTATTTTTTGAGAAAAAATGTCGTTCCTTGTTGATTTTTAGCCATGACGGGAACGAAATGATACGCTAATGTGGCATTTGGCCGCAGCTTCCGCGCGTGTTTCCTTTCCCTTCAGGAAACAGAAGGGAGGTGGAGCCGGCCCGATGGCCCCCGGTATTAGAGCAACACCCAGCCCGCGATGCCGCAGAGCAGCACCATGAAGGCGGC
>CALZMA010000089.1 GCA_945788445.1 uncultured Bacteroidales bacterium
CGCAGGAGCCCGGACGGCCACGGTGCCCGTGACGCGCACGGCGGGCGAGACGCTCGTTGTCCGCCTCGTGCTCGCCGACGGCTCGGCCGTGAGCTACAAGGTGCAGTAAGCACCGGCCCACTCCCAACTTGCCTGTCGTGAAAAAGCCCCCGGAACCGCTCAAACGGTTTCGGGGGCTTTCCTATGGGGCACGCGCCGCGGCGGGTGCCGGGGACTAATCCATGAACTTGTGGACCACGAGGCCGCTGCGGAGCTTCGGCTCGAACCAGGTGGCCTTCGGGGGCATGATGTTGCCGCTGTCGGCAATGTCCATAATCTGCTGCATCGACACGGGGTAGAGGGCGAGGGCCATCACCATTTCTCCGCTGTCCACGCGGCGCTGGAGTTCTTCGAGGCCGCGGAGGCCGCCGACGAAGTCGATGCGCTTGTCCTTGCGGAGGTCCTTGATGCCGAGCAACTCGTCGAGGATGAGGCGCGAGGAGATGTCCACGTCGAGCACACCGATGGGGTCGGTCGGGTCGAAGGTGCCTTCGTGGGCCTTCAGCGAGTACCACGTGCCGTCGAGGTAGAGCGAGAACTCGTGGGGCTGCTGGGCGCGGTAGGGGGCGGCACCCTTGGCCTCCACGTCGAAGTTCTTCTTCAGGGCCTCGAGGAACGCTTCGGCCGACATGCCGTTGAGGTCCTTCACCACGCGGTTGTAGTCGAGGATGGTGAGCTCGTCGGCGGGGAAACATACGGCCATGTAGTAGTTGAACTCCTCTTCGCCCGTGGGGTTCTCGGCCTGGCGTGCCTTCTCGTCGCCCACGAGGGCGGCTGCGGCGGAGCGGTGGTGGCCGTCGGCGATGTAGAGGGCGTCCATGGCGGCAAATTCAGCCGTGATGAGGGCCTGGTCGGCGGGGTCGGTGACGAGCCAGAGCTGGTGGCGGAAGCCGTCGATGGGGGCGATGAAGTCGTTGACCGGCTCGGTGGCGGCGTACTTCTCGCGCAGGGCGAGGAGGGCGGGACGCGGGTGGTAGGCGAGGAAGACGGGCTCGATGTGGGCCGCGGTGGCGCGCACGTGCTTCATGCGGTCTTCTTCCTTGTCGGCGCGGGTGAGTTCGTGCTTCTTGATGACGCCCTGCATGTAGTCGGCCACGGAGGCGCAAACGACCCAGCCGTATTGCGTCTTGCCGTTCATGGTCTGGGCGTAGAGGTAGTAGCAGTCGGTCTCGTCGGGAACGAGCCATCCCTTCTCCTGGAACTTCTTGAACTGCTCGGCGCCGCTTTCGTAGACGCGGGGGTCGTATTCGCTGGTGCCTTCGGGGAAGTTGATTTCGGGCTTGATGATGTGGTAGAGCGACATCTCGTTGTTGCCGGCCTCAGCGCGGGCTTCTTCGGAACTGAGCACGTCGTAGGGGCGGCTCTCTACTTGTTCGACCAACTCTTTGGGGGGGCGCAGGCCACGGAAGGGCTTAATCTTGGGCATAGTATTGGACTTGAGGTTAGAAGGCGCAAGGGCACTTCTTCAAGAGGAGGTTCTCGGAGAAGTGCCCGTGGCGCCGGTGGCAATGTTACTTGTTTACTTGGAATTTCTTCACGCCGTCTTCGATGAAGTCGACAATCTGCTGTGCGGCAGCGAGGCCTGCGTTGATGTTGGCCTCCTTGGTCTGTGCGCCCATCTTCTTCGGGGTGAAGATGTAGCGGTTGCCGAGGAGCTCCACGGCACGGTCGTGGTCGGCGAGCTTGAGGTCGGTGACGTAGCGCAGGTCGGTGCGTTCGGTCATGGCCTTGATGAGTCCCTCTTCGTCGATGACGTCCTGGCGTGCGCTGTTCACGAGGATGGCATCCTTGCGCATGACGGAGATGAGGTCATAGCCGATGCTGCGGCGGGTCTCGGGCGTCGAGGGAAGGTGGAGGCTCACGATGTTGTTGAAGGCGAAGAGGTCGTGGAGCGTCTCGTGCACGTGGAAACCGGCATCGATGATTTTCTGCGGGCGGTTGAGCGGGGAGTAGCTGGAGATGTCCATACCCATTCCGTGGGCGATGCGGGCGAGGTTCTGGGCCACGGCACCGAAGGCGAGGAGGCCGAGCTTCTTGCCCATGAGCTCTGTGCCGGAAGTGCCGTTGAACTGGTTGCGGCAGGCGTAGATGAGGAGGCCGATGACGAGTTCGGCCACGGCGTTGGCGTTCTGGCCGGGCGTGTTCATCACCACGATGTGGCGGGCCGTGGCTGCGTCGAGGTCCACGTTGTCGTAGCCGGCTCCGGCGCGCACGATGATTTTCAGGTTGGGCGCTGCGTCCATCACTTCGCCGTCGATTTTGTCGGAACGGATGATGAGCGCATCGACGTCGGCCACGGCTTCGAGCAGCTGGGCCTTCTCGGTGTATTTTTCGAGGAGGGCCATTTCGTAGCCCACGGGGTCGAGAATATCCTTGATGCCCTTGACGGCCACGGGGGCAAAGGGCTTTTCGGTAGCTACAAGTACTTTCATGCTTGGCTGGATTTAAACGAAAAAGAAGGCAGGCAGAAAAGAACCGCTCTGCTGCGCTCTTTTCTGCACCGACCTTTCAGATGATGTTTGTGAGAACTTATGCCTTCTTGTGGAGGGCTTCAAATTCCTGCATGCAGGCTACGAGGGCCTTCACGCCTTCGAGCGGCATGGCATTGTAGCAGGAAGCGCGGAAACCGCCCACGGAACGGTGACCCTTCACGCCCTGCATGCCCTTGCTCTGGGCAAACTTGAGGAATTCGGCCTCGAGGTCCTTGTATTCGTCGGCCATGACGAAGCAGATGTTCATGAGCGAACGGTCTTCCTTGGCTGCGGTGCCCTTGAAGAGGGGGTTGCGGTCGATTTCGCCGTAGAGGAGGGCGGCACGTTCTTCGGCGCGGCGGGCCATCTCCTTCACGCCACCCTGGGCCTTGATCCACTTGAGGTTCTGGAGGGCACAGTAGATGGGCACTACGGGCGGGGTGTTGAACATGGAGCCTTTCTCCACGTGGGTGCGGTAGTCGAGCATCGTGGGGATGGGGCGGCTCACGTGGCCGAGGAGTTCGTCCTTCACGATGACGAAGGTGACACCGGCCATGGAGAGGTTCTTCTGCGCACCGCCGTAGATCATGCCATACTTGCTGACATCAACGGGACGGGAGAAGATGTCGCTCGACATGTCGGCCACGAGGGGCACGGGGCTGTCGAGGTCCTTGCGGATTTCGGTACCGTAGATGGTATTGTTGGTGGTGATGTGGAAATAGTCGGCATCGGCGGGGATTTCATACTCCTTCGGGATGAAGGTGTAGTTGGCATCGGCCGACGAGGCTACCTCTACGACTTCGCCGAAGAGCTTGGCCTCCTTCAGGGCCTTCTTGGCCCAAACGCCGGTGTTGAGGTAGGCGGCTTTCTTCTCCAAGAGGTTGTACGGAACCATGCAGAACTCCAAGCTGGCGCCGCCACCCACGAAGAGCACGGAGTAACCCTCGGGGATGTCGAGCAATTCCTTGAAAAGAGCTTGGGCTTCGTCCATCACAGCCTGGAACTCTTTGGTGCGGTGGCTGATTTCCATCAGAGAAAGACCCATATCGCCAAATTCTACACAGGCATCAGCCGTTGCCTTCATCACTTCTTGAGGCAGGATTGAGGGACCCGCGCCAAAATTGTATTTTTTCATATTGTAACCGATTTAATTGTTAATAATAGGTTTGTTGCGGGCGAAGATAGACCTTTTCCTCGGACACTCCAAGCAAAACTTACAATTTATTTCCAAGGCTCCGCGAAATTGCCCCGCACCGCTGAAATCGGCACTCCCGCAGCCGTCTGCTCGCGGGCCGCCGCACCCCCGACAACTCCGCCGATTGGATTTTCAATCCCAGGCTTTGAAATTTCAATCGGCGGAGTTGAAAATTCAATCGGCGGAGTTGAAAAACCGATAGGCGGAATTGGCGGCAGCTGCCTGCCACCGGGCTTACCAGGGGCCGTATTTCCGTCCGCCCCACCGCGGCGGGAGAAACCGGCGGAAGGGGGGCTTCGGCCAAGTGCTTGGCTTGCCCTTCGCAAAGAGCAGTTGGCAAATGCCGCGGCCGGCCTGAAAAAACTACTCGAAGGAGGTATATAATATAGCACACTTTTTAAAGATGCGTGCGAAGTTTTACTTACCTTTGCCCCGCATTTCTACGAAACACATACAAAAACAAAATCTATAGAAACATGAGCGAACAACTGAAAAAAGTGAAGCAGCTGGTCGAACTCCGACAGAAAGCACGCCTCGGCGGTGGCGAAAAAGCCATCGAGAAGCAACATGCGAAGGGTAAGGCCACCGCACGCGAACGCATAGAGCTCCTTCTGGACAAAGGCTCTTTTGAAGAAATGGACATGTTCAAGCTCCACCGTTGCCACTACTTCGGCATGGAGAAGAAGCAGTACCTCGGCGACGGCGTGGTGGCCGGCAGCGGCACCATCAACGGCCGCCTGGTCTATGTCTTCGCCCAGGACTTCACCGTGAACGGCGGCTCTCTCTCGGAAACGATGGCTGAGAAGATCTGCAAGGTGATGGACCAGAGCATGAAGATGGGCGCTCCCTGCATCGGCCTCAACGACTCGGGCGGCGCACGCATCCAGGAGGGCATCAACGCCCTCGCAGGCTTCGGCAACATCTTCCAGCGCAACATCGAGGCCAGCGGCGTGGTGCCCCAGATTTCGGGTATCTGCGGCCCCTGCGCGGGCGGCGCTGTCTACTCGCCCGCACTCACGGACTTCGTGGTGATGCTCGAAGGCGTGAGCTACATGTTCCTCACCGGCCCGAAGGTGGTGAAGACCGTGACGGGCGAAGACGTGACGCAGGAGGACCTCGGCGGCGCTGCCGTACACTCCACGAAGAGCGGCGTGTGCCACTTCACGGCCCAGACGGAGGAGGAATTTGCCCAGCTTATCCGCCGCCTGCTCTCCTATATCCCGCAGAACAACATGGAACGCGCGCCGCGCATCGCCTGCACCGACCCCATCGACCGCAAGGAGGATTCGCTCAACGAGATTATCCCCGACAACCCGAACATGGCGTACGACATGTATAAGGTAATCGGTGCCGTGGTGGACAACGGGGAGTTCCTCGAGGTGCA
>CALZMA010000090.1 GCA_945788445.1 uncultured Bacteroidales bacterium
ATGTCGGCGTATGCGGATTTGTCGCGTGAAAACGTGAAGCTCAAGGCGAAACTTCAGGAAACGTCGCAGGCGCTCTCGGACGCAAAGGACGAAAACGCCCGCCTCAAGCACGACTACCAGACGCTCAAGACGGCCCGCATGCTCGAAGTGAGCGGCGAAGACGTAAAGGCTTCCCGCGCACGGATTGCCAAGCTCATCCGCGAGGTAGACAAGTGCATCGCCCTGCTCGAAGTGTAGCCCGCCCGCGGCTGCCCCTTCACTCTCTCCCGTCAAATAACTCTGAATGGCATGGACAACAACCAAGATAAATTCGTGATTCAACTGCTCATCGGCAAGCAGCTCTATCCCATCACCGTCAAACGTGAACAGGAAGGCATGTACCGCAAGGCCGCGCAGCTCATCAACGAAAAACTCAGCCGCTACGAACAGTCGTATCCCAACCTGGGCTACGAGCGCTACACCTCCGTGGCGCTCCTCGACTTTGCCGTTCAGATGCTGCAGCTCCAGGAGCAAAAAGACGAGTCGCTCTACACCGAAACCGTCGGGCGGCTCAGCGCCGAAATCGACGCCCTGCTCAAGGCCGGGAAAGAGGAAGCCGCCGACGAAGCATAGGCCCGTGCGCCCCCTTACAGCGCACACCCCATTCCCTCTGAATACTTAATTTTAATCCATACCAAAAACAATGTTTGAAATCATACTCGTTGCCGCCGGTCTCCTACTCGGAGCAGCAGGCGGATATGCCTTCTTCCGTTACGCACTGAAGAAGAAATACCTCCGGATGATCGACAACGCCAACAAGGAGGCAGAAGTCATCAAGGAGAAGAAACTCCTCGAAGTAAAGGAAAAGTTCCTCAACAAGAAAGCTGAACTCGAAAAGGAAGTGCAGCAGCGCAACCAGCGCATTCTCCAGGTGGAGAACAAACTGAAGCAGCGCGAAATGTCGCTCGGACAGCGCCAGGAAGAACTCGGACGCCGCAAGCAAGAACTCGACAACACCCAGAACCGCCTCACCAGCCAGCAGCAGGCACTCCTGCGCAAGGAAGAGGAACTCGAAAAACTCCAGCTCAAGGAACGCGAAAAACTCGAGGAACTCAGCGGACTCTCGGCCGACGAAGCCAAGAAACGACTCATTGATTCGCTCAAGGACGAAGCCCGCAGCGATGCCCAAAGCTATATCAACGACATCATGGACGATGCCAAGCTCACCGCCAACAAGGAGGCCAAGCGCATCGTCATCCAGACCATCCAGCGCGTGGCCACCGAAACTGCCATCGAGAACAGCGTCACCGTGTTCCACATCGACAACGACGAGGTGAAGGGTCGCATCATCGGCCGCGAAGGCCGCAACATCCGTGCCCTCGAAGCCGCCACAGGCGTTGAAATCGTGGTAGACGACACCCCCGAGGCCATCGTCATCAGCGCCTTCGACCCCGTGCGCCGCGAAGTCTGCCGCCTGGCCCTCCACCAGCTCATCGCCGACGGACGCATCCACCCCGCCCGCATCGAAGAGGTGGTGGCGAAGGTCAAGAAGCAGGTCGACGACGAAGTCATCGAAACCGGTAAGCGTACGGCCATCGACCTTGGCATCCACGGCCTCCACCCCGAACTCGTGCGCATTGTCGGTAAGATGAAGTACCGCTCCTCCTACGGACAGAACCTGCTCCAGCACGCACGCGAAACCGCCAACCTCTGCTCCGTCATGGCTGCCGAACTCGGCCTCAACCCGAAGAAAGCCAAGCGCGCCGGCCTTCTCCACGACATCGGTAAGGTGCCCGACGAGGAGAGCGAACTGCCCCACGCACTCTACGGCGCCAAGCTTGCAGAGAAGTACAAGGAGAAGCCCGAAATCTGCAACGCCATCGGTGCCCACCACGACGAGATGGAGATGAGCTCGCTGCTCGCCCCCATCGTGCAGGTCTGCGATGCCATCAGCGGTGCCCGTCCCGGTGCCCGCCGCGAAATCGTCGAAGCCTACATCAAGCGACTCAACGACCTCGAACAGATTGCTTCGAGCTACGAAGGCGTTACCAAGACCTATGCCATCCAGGCCGGTCGCGAACTTCGCGTCATTGTCGGTGCCGACAAGATTGACGACAAGCAGATTGAAGTGCTCAGCGCCGACATTGCCCGCCGCATTCAGGACGAAATGACTTATCCCGGACAGGTGAAAATCACCGTTATCCGCGAAACCCGTTCCGTAAGCTACGCCAAGTAAACTGACGCAGCAAGCAGCGAGGTTATATGATATAAGGTTATGAGGTTATGAAGTTATGAGGTTATAAAGTCACTGTTTGAAAGAAAGACTTTAGCCCGTTACTTTATAACCTCATAACCTTAAACCTCATAACCGGGGAGCGAAGCGACCCAACCTCATTACTTAGTTCCAAAGATGAAAAATACAAAGACTTCGCCTTGGCTTTGGGTGCCCACGCTCTACACCGCCGAAGGCATCCCCTACGTGATTGTGATGAGCGTGGCCACGGTGATGTACAGCCGTCTCGGTCTGTCCAACGCCGACATTGCCCTCTACACCTCCTGGCTCTACCTCCCCTGGGTCATCAAGCCCTTCTGGAGCCCCATTGTAGACCTCTTCATGACCAAACGCTGGTGGATAGTTGCCATGCAGTGGATTCTTGCCATCTCCTTTGCCGGCATCGCCTTCACCCTCCAGGCCCCCCACTTCATCCAATGGTCCCTGGCCATGTTCTGGATAGTAGCCTTCAGCAGCGCTACCCACGACATAGCCGCCGACGGCTTCTACCTCCTCGCCCTCGATGCCCGCGAACAAGCCTTCTTTGTCGGCATCCGTTCCACCGCCTACCGCATCGCCTCCATTGTCGGGCAGGGTCTCATCATCATGCTGGCCGGAGCGCTCGAACTCCGTTTCTCCCCGGCGTGGGCATGGTCCTACACCTTCTACCTTGCCGCCTTCGCCTTCGGCATTCTCCTCTTAGTCCACTTCTTCTTCCTGCCCCGCCCGCAGGCCGACGACACCCGTGCCGACATCTCCCTCCGCACCACCTTCACTACCTTTGCAGCCTTCTTCCGCAAGCCGCAAATTCTGGTAGCCCTGGCGTTTATCCTCCTCTATCGCCTGCCCGAGGCCCTGTTGGTGAAAATTTGTCCGCTCTTCCTGCTCGACACCCCCGAACACGGCGGCCTCGGCCTCACGACCGGCGAGATTGGTATGGTCCAGGGCACAATAGGCGTAATCGGCCTCACCCTCGGCGGCATCCTTGGCGGCTTCTGCGCGGGTGGTTTGGGCGGACTGCGGCGCTGGCTCTGGCCCATGGTGCTCAGCATCACCCTGCCCGATGCCGTCTACATTGCCCTGGCCTACTATCAGCCCGAAGGCCTCGGCCTGCTCGGTGCGGCCGTCTTCGTCGAGCAGTTCGGCTACGGCTTCGGCTTCACCGCCTACATGCTCTACCTCATGTACTTCGCCCGCGGCCCGCTCTCCACGGCCCACTATGCCCTCTGCACGGGGCTCATGGCCCTCGGCATGATGTTGCCCGGCATGGTGGCCGGCTTTTTGCAGGAACAGGTGGGCTACCTCAACTTCTTCATCATAGCCACCTGCCTCTGTGTGCTGACCTTCTGGGTGAGCATGCTCATACAGATTGACGAAGACCCAAAAGAAGAGCCCGTCCTCAAGGGATGAGGCGGGCTCGCTAAGAGATTTTTCCTACGGGAAACGGTGTGTGCGCTTCAGGCGGCTCCGTTTCCCGTTGTTCTGTCTTTGCAGTAAAGGCCGAGCGCGTAGGTGCGCAGGGTGCCGATGAGTGCTGTGAAGGCGATGCCCAAGGTGGCGCAGACGAAATAGAGCACAGGTAGCAGAGCAGGCATCGAGGCTTCGTCGCCGCGGAGCAGCGTGTCGGCCGCGGCCCATGCCGTAGCGCCGTGGACGAGTAGCGGCTGCCAGCAGATGCAGGCAATGAGCAGGAGCGGCAGCAGCGTGACGGCCTGGAGCAGTCCGGCAATGCCGAGGCTGCGCCGCAGTCCGAAGCGGAACGACTGCGCAAAGCTCAGACCGCAGAGAGCGTAGGCCATGCGCGTGCAGTTGCAGGTCGTCCAGCTATATATATATAGGAGTGGAAGCAGGCAAAGCAGCCAGGGAGTCCAATTCGCAGCGGCCCAGACAATGAGTGCCGTAGCCAGCGCGAGGCCCGTGGCCCAAACGCCGCCCATGGTCCACAGTCGGCGTTGGGCGCGGAAGTGGGCAGAATTGTAGCGCAGGGGGAGCGGCCGGAAGTCCGTGGAGCCGGTCTCCCCCGAAATCAGCACGACCATGCGTGCGCCGAGGGCGTTCAGACTGAACAGCCAGACGATGAGCGCGAGGACCAGGTAGGCCAGTTGCGGCAGCGAAGGCAGGAGCAGGAGCTGGGCGAGTTCGGCCTGTCCGCCCGTTTCGTAGAGTCGGAGGGCGGGCAGGGCGCAGCTCGTGGCGTAGTCCAGAACCATTTCAAAGAAGAAGCTTCCGGCCATTCCCACGAGGAGAAGGTAGGGCCACGAAGCGCGGAGGTAATCGAGGGGATGCAGCGCAAAGGTGCGCCAGCTGAGGCTGGTGCAGGCTTTCAGACTGCGTCGGGGCAAAAGGTGTTGTTTTTGTTCCATTGTTTTCAAGATGGCGTAGCGGAAGTCCGTACTAAACGGCGGCGAAGTTAGTGCTTTTTCTTTGTGTATGGGCTGTTTGGGGAAGAATAGGGCTGCGAATTAGCATAAGTTAGTGGAAGGCCAGTGCAGAGGCTTGCTATTTCTTGGCTGGGTATGACGCGTGACACAGGACATATGTACTATGCACTATGTGTATAATGATTGGGCGAATGGGTAACATCAGATTAATCAGATGAATCTGTAATCAAAAATAGAGTCCGTATTTTTATTGATTACGGATTTTTCTGATTCTTCTGATTTTTGAAAACCCGGGGCTTGCACCCTGGACTAAGGGCTAAAGGTCGTGCTTTGCATAAAATTTGCTGCGCTCTCACCTTGCAAACTTCGTCAAGTTAGGCTGCGGTTCGGCAGAGCAAATGAAAATCCTTCGGCTTTTC
>CALZMA010000091.1 GCA_945788445.1 uncultured Bacteroidales bacterium
AAGCAGCAGGGGCGTCCGGTCAATGCCCTCAAGGCGACCCTCATTTCCACCTCCCTCCTCATCGGCTTCTTCCTTGCGGGCGACGTGATGCTCCGGCTCTTCAACGTCGACATCGAGTCGTTCGCCGTGGCCGGTTCGCTTGTCATCTTCCTCCTTGCGCTGGAAATGATACTCGACGTGGTCATCTTCAAGAACCAGGGCCCCATCAAGGAAGCTACCTTGGTGCCCGTGGTGTTCCCCCTGATTGCCGGTGCAGGCTCGTTCACCACGCTTCTCTCCCTGCGTGCCGAGTATGCCCAGATAAACATCCTCATCGGGCTGCTGCTCAACATGGTATTTGTCTACTGCGTGCTGAAAGCCACCGAGCGCGTGGAAAAACTCATTTCCAAATCAACCATCTACCTCTTGCGCAAGTTCTTTGGCATCATCCTGTTGGCCATTGCCGTGCGCCTCTTTACCGCCAACCTCAGTGCCCTGCTGGGCAGTCTGGGCTGAGGCCACATTCGCCAGGGCTTCTGTGAGTTTCCGGGCGGCCTGCTGTACCTGCCGGTAGCGCGGGCAGTCCGTGTAGGCCAGGTGCTTCCGTAGCATTTCGGCCACGGGCGCGGTGGCGTGGCGGTAGCCCGCGAGTTCGTTCTGCATCTGCGTGGGGTGTTCCGCCAGCCTCTGTATTTCCCTCTCCCGTTCCCTGCGGAGCAGTTCGCACACCTTTTCCAGCAACGGTCCGGCCACGCCCTCCATCAGGTCGTGGCCGCGCATGTAGAGGTAGGTAGTCTGCGGCGTGAGGCCCAGCGCCTTCAGCTCCTCCATGAGCGGCTTGTACGTCTTGCGGCCCTCGGGAAACTGCTTCTGCAGGCGGCTCACCTTCGCGTTCACCTGGTGGCGCACCTTCTCGATGGCCTGTTCGGGATGGAAGAGGCTCACGTCCTCGGGGCGCACAATGCGGGCGAAGTCCACCATCGAAAACTGCTTGTAGTGGTTGAAGCGGTAGCACCAGATGTTCCAGACAAACAGCGGCCACACCGTCTCGCTCCAGGCCGCGAGGAAACCTTCGAAGTCGAAGATGCGGCGGTCGTTGAGCGTGGCGCCCACGCAGACCTGCTGCAGGGCGGGCGCATAGCAGAAATAGTTCTCGATGGCGTAGACGTAGGTGTGGAGCACGTAGGGACTGCCGCACACCACCTCCGATGTGGGCGTGGCACCCTGCATGAGGTAGTCGTAGTCGGCATCGACGCAGGCAATCATGCAGCGTCCCAGCCGGTTGCCCAGTTCGTTGGCCAATGCCACCTTCTTCCCCTTCCCGAGACTCGTTTGCGAAGGCAGCATCACCTCGAAGAACACCCCGTCCGTCTCCAGCGGCTGCAGCAGCGTCCGCCAGAAGAACACATCGTCGTAGCTTTCCACATAAGCCACAATGCGCTGCCGCCCGTGCTTGCTGCCCAGGCGGTTCATGGCCTCGATGTAGGCCGAGTTGAGGTTGTGGGTGAGGCGGGACATGGCGTGTAAGTTAAAAGGTTATTAGGTTATTGGGTTATTTGGTTATTTGGTTATAAGGTTGTGAGGTTATGGGATTATAAGGTTACGGCCTAAAGGTTTCAGCATAAAGGGTGGCAAGGTTATTGGGTTATGAGGTTGTTGGGTTATGAGGTCATAATATTACAGCCTAAAGGTTTCAGCTTAAAAGAGTGGCAAGGTTATTGGGTTATGAGGTTATAATATACCCGCGCAAACCAAGCGTTCAAGGTGAGGGCTGAAAGCCCGACCTTTAGCCCATAGCCCAGGGTGAAGCCCTGGGTTCGGCCGGATACCCTCCGATGAGCCCTGTAAGGGCGACACCCCTATGCGGTCTAATAATGCTGCCGCCCCTACAGGGCTCATCGATAACGCACGGGCTACCCAGGGCTTCACCCTGGGCTATGGGCTAAAGGTCGGGCTTTCAGCCCTCGCCTTGAACGCACGGCCCGCGAAAACAAGCGTCCGAGCTGGTCGAATGCCGAGCGCAAGGCCAATCCCCGCGCAAACCAAACGTCCGAGCTGGTCGAATGCCGAGCGCAAGGCCAATGCCCGCACAAACCAATCGTCCGAGCTGGTCGAATGCCGAGCGCAGGGCCAATGCCCGCGAAAACAAGCGTTCAACGCGCGCCCCAAAGGGGCAACAGCTCCCAGCCCAGGGCAAGCGAGCGAAGCGATGCGACACCCTGGGTTAGCCCGAGGCATCAACGATACGCCCCCGAAGGGGGCAAAAGCAGTGACAGAAGCGTCCAAAGCTCATAACCTGCGCGCCAGAGGCGTTATCGCAAGCGCGCCGGAGCCCGCCCCTCTCACACCGTAATGTCGCTCACCTCCGTCACTGCGTCCTCCCATCCGTCCATGATGAGGGCGGGCGAGTGCGTGGTGAGCAGCACCTGCGCGTTCGGGTTCAGTTCGCGCACCATCGTGATGAGTCGTTTCTGCCATTCAAAATGCAGGCTCGCCTCCGGTTCGTCCATGAAGAGCGCGTAAGGCTGCTGGTCCTCTGTGAGCACCGTGAGCAGGACGAGCAGCATCTGCTTCTCCCCGCTCGATAGCAAATAAGGCGAGAGCTTTTCGCCGTATTGTACGAAGCGCAGCTCGTTGCTCTCGCGGTCAATGCGCTTGCCCGTTTCCTCGAAGAGTTCGTCCACGAGGTCCAGGAAGCGCGTCTTCTGCGCCGCCGCCTCCGTCGCCCGGTCGCGGGCCTCGGGCGCCCCGCTGGTGAGCAGGGCAATCATGCGGTTGCCCACGTTCACCTGGTAGTCCAGGTAGCGCCGCTGCACGAGGTAGAGCTGCCAGTCCAGTTCGGTCACCACCCTCGTGTCCGACAAGTCGCCCACGGGGTGCGCCGCAATGATCTTGCGGTCGAAGCTGCGCAGCACGTCGTAGCGGATGCCTGTAGCCTCCGCCGGGTCATACTCCACCTTCACGCCCATCTCTCCCGCTCCCGAGAGTTCGCCCGTCGTGGGCATCGTCCGCAGGTGGTGGATGAGCTTGTTGAGAATGGTGCTCTTGCCCGCCCCGTTGTGGCCGCTGAGCACGTTCACGTCCGGGCGGAGGTCCCAGACAATGTGCTTGTGGCCGCTCCACAGGCTCGGGATTTCGATGCGCCGGATAGATTTCGCCAAAAGAGTCATAATAGAAAAGATAGAAGCGGATTAGCGTAGCAAATGTAGCGACTTCTTCCTTTATTTGCAACCTTCGCCCTCCATTTCGTCGGTAAAGTAGCCCTTTTCGCCGAAAAATGCAGAAAAAACTCCCATCCCCTTTAAACCTTTCCGCACCACGAGTGTCAAAACCCCGAAATCCGGCGCACAGCGCCCCGCCAAGGAAATTAGAAACAAACATCATACAATGAGACGTACCCTATCACTTCTCCTCCTCTTCCTTTTCCTGTTTGCCGCCCAAGCGGCCGCACAGGGAATACCCATCACGGGCAAAGCCATTGACGCCAAAACCAAGGCACCCGTAGAGTTTGCCTCGGCTGCACTCCTGCGCACCGACAGCACCGCCGTACTCGCCGCCACCACCGACGAGATGGGCCAATTCACCCTTCGGGCCAAAGAGCCCGGCCAATACCTTGTGCGCCTCACATTGGTTGGCTTCACTCCCAAATACATGGCTGTGACGATTTCTGCCGAAGCTGACTCAGTAGCTCTTGGCGACGTGGTCATGGAAACTACCGACAACCTCCTCGGCGCTGCCACCGTGAGCGTCACAGCCTCGAAGGTGGAGCAGAAAGACGACACCACCCTCTTCAACGCCGCCGCCTACCGCGTGCCCGAAGGCTCCACGCTCGAAGCCCTCGTGAAGCAGCTGCCCGGCGTCGAAGTCGGCGACGACGGCACCGTCAAGTGGAACGGAAAGACTGTCACCGAATTTCTCGTGAACGGCAAGGATTTCTTCAAGGGCGACACACAGACCGCCATGAAGAACCTCCCCAC
Source organism: uncultured Bacteroidales bacterium (assembly GCA_945788445.1). Taxonomy (GTDB): domain Bacteria; phylum Bacteroidota; class Bacteroidia; order Bacteroidales; family Bacteroidaceae; genus Alloprevotella. The sequence continues at coordinate 3,957 of CALZMA010000091.1, forward strand.
CGACCTCGTGAGCAAAATCAAGGCCTACGACAAGAAGAGCGACTACACCGAACAGACCGGCATCGACGACGGCGAGGAAACCACCGTGCTCGACATCGCCACCAAGCGGCAGCTCAACGAGTCGTGGGTGAGCAACGTGGACCTCGCCTACGGCAACCACGACCGCTACAGCGGCCGCTTCTTCGTGACACGCTTCACCGACCGGACCCGCGTCACCGCCTTCGGTTCGGCCAACAACACGGGCGACCGGGGCTTCGGCGGACCCCGCGGCTTCGGCGGCGGTGGGGGCGGTCTCGTGGCCACCAAGAATGCCGGCCTCGACTTCTCGTGGGAAAACGGCCGCAAGAAAGGCGAAGCCGGCCGCCTGGAACTGGGCGGCAGCGTGATGTACAGGCACAGCAACTCCGATGCCCTCTCCACCTCAGCTACCGAGACCTTCCTCACCTCGGGTGCGACCAGCTCCTTCTCCAACTCCTGGAACCACAGCGTCAGCAAGTCCACCTCCGTCAATGCCCGCTTCCGCCTGCAGTGGAGTCCCGACAGCATGACCACCCTCACCTTCCGCCCCACCTATTCCTACTCCGAGTCGAAGAACAACGGCAGTTCCCGCAGCGCCACCTTCAACGACGACCCGTTCAGCGTGCCCGGTATGGTGAGTCCCCTCGACAGCATCCTGCTGGCCGATGCTGCTGCCTCGCAGCCCGCCCTCTATGCCCTCATGGTCAATACGAACCGCCGCCTCACCCTCGGCGACAGCCAGTCGCACAACCTTTCGGGCAACCTCAACATTGTCCGCAAACTCAATGCCGACGGCCGCAACGTTTCGCTGCAGTTGCGCGGTGGATGGTCGAAGAGCGAGTCCAACTCCTTCTCCATTTCCCACATTAGCTACAACACCTCCACGGGCAAGGCACCGAGCTTCCTCAACCAGTACAGCACCTCGCCCAGCAAGAGCTACAACTACAGCGCCCGCCTCGGCTACGTAGAACCCCTTGGCAACCGGTGGTTCGGCGAACTCCGCTACCAGTATGCCTACAAGTACTCCGACTCCGACCGCTCCCGCTTCAACCTCGACTCCCTCGCCTACGAGC